>CAXUIV010000093.1:0-2601 GCA_964250875.1 uncultured bacterium | reverse complement strand
GAGTAAGCGTCAAGAATAGCAGGATGCACATAGTACTTGCGACAGGTAGCGGGTAGATTGCCGAGTTGCTGCGCTACGTCTTTGATTGCCTGGGTAACGTTTTTCTTCGCCTCTGTTTGTGACTCAAATTGCCCCAACTCATTCAGCTCCTGGGCTGCCAGCACGGTACCAGCCCAAGTGCGAAAGTCTTTGGCCGTGAAGTTCAAACCTGTAATTTCTTGCAGATAAGTATTAACGTCCCCTGAGTCAATTGGCTGGCGCTGCCCATTGTCGTCAAGATATTGAAATAATTCTTGACCAGGAATGTCCTGACAACGCTTTACAACCTTAGCCAGACGTCGGTCATTCAGTTCAATGTCGTGATCTACACCACTCTTACCCCGAAACTTAAACTGGATAGTTGAACCAGAGATATCAACGTGGCGATCGCGCATTGTTGTCAAGCCAAAGGAACTGTTCTCTTTAGCATATTCTTCGTTTCCTACACGAATGCGGGTGACTTCCAACAGCCGTACCACTGTTGCCAGCACCTTCTCTCTGGGCAAACCTGGGAGTGCCAAGTTTTCTTCTGTTTGTTGGCGAATCTTTGGTAGTGCCTCACCGAAAGCAATCATTCTGTTGAACTTTGTTTGACTGCGGACCCTTCTCCACTCAGCATGATAGCGATACTGCTTGCGTCCCTTAGCATCACGCCCTGTCGCTTGGAGATGCCCATGAGGCAGTGGACAAATCCAGACGTCAATCCAGGCGGGTGGAATGACCAATGCTTTAATGCGGCTCAGTTCAACATCTTCACAGATTTGCTCACCGTTAACACCGACATAGCACAATTTTTTACCTACAAGCTGCCGCCGAATGCCAGGACCAGTATCAGCGACATAGTGCAGTCCTACTATCTCCGCCGATTTAACCGGATCGACAACCAGCGCGGCTTGAACTTCCCTTTTAACTAACTGCTTCTGAACCTTGAGCTGCATATGTGGTAAGAGTGCGACCAGCCAGTTGTAGGGGCGCAAAGCTTTGCGTCCTCTGCCTGTAACGCATCAAAAAGAGGATTAATATATCAACCGTAGCGAATTTGCCTCCTCAGTAAAATCCGCACAAAGTATAGTTAGAGTTGCCATTCAACACCATTCTAAACGCACCTGGACTGATGGGCGTCAGCAGCTTATGACACATTACTCTAACTGGTCAAATCTTAAGAAATAAGCAGATGGAGGGAAGTAAATACCCTCTGAATGCTGCTTTCCTTAGAAGAGATAAACGTATAAGGAGAACCTTTAAATGAACGTGCAACAGCAGGGCCACAAGCCGAATCTCATCTCTAGAAAGAACCTGATCTCAAGCCTGATAACTGGTCTGATTATCGGTGTGTTTGCAGGCATGCCCCTTGGGTGGCTGGCGCATCGGTTCTATGCTGACCAACGCTTAGCTCAAGTGATGATCTGTCGGGCTCATAATAAAAATCAGCCAGCCGCTACCCTAGAAGCTATGTGTGGTTCAGGATTTTAGTCCAGACTGAAACTACCGCTCGTCTTTACAGCTCCAGACTTAAAATGGAGAAGTTGATTGTTAGCTATCTCCATGCGATTGTCTCAAGGGCAGCTAAACTTACTGGAGCGCTGCCCACGTCAGTTTCAACATACTTACTTGGATCAAATAGGTTCCCCTACAGGTCTAGAGCAACAAGAACGACTCACTTCGGGTAGTCGTTTTCACCTGCTGATGCAGCAGCAAGAACTGGGCTTACCTGTAGAATCCTTAGTGCAAGGAGATACCCAGATCCAGTCTTGGATGACGGCATTTGCCAGTGCAGCACCAGAAATTTTGACTTCTGAACCCAACGGTCATTTCCGCGAGAGTGAACACTGCCGCACGCTACAGGTCCAAGATCATTTAATAACAGTCATATACGATCTGCTAATTGCAGATGAGCATAGAGTTCAAATTTTAGATTGGAAGACTTATCCCAAACCCCAAAACCGCCGCTGGCTAGAGCAAAACTGGCAAACTCTACTGTATCTTTACGTGCTAGCTGAGACCACTGAGTACCGACCAGAACAGATGTCGATGACTTACTGGTTTGTTCAATCGGCAGAACAGCCCCAGAGTCTTAAATTTACCTACAACAATGGCCAGCACGAGCAAACCCGGCACAAACTCAATCAGCTATTAAGCCAGCTGACCGATTGGCTGCAACGCTATAGTCAAGAACAGTTTCCTCAAGTAGCGGTAGGTAGCGATCGCTGTACATCCTGTCAGTTTGCCGTTCGATGCGATCGCGATACCTCCACTAAAAACTCTGATCCCGGCTCAGGTGGAGATGCTACTACGGGGCTACTAGATTTAGCTAACATTCAGGAGGTGTCCTTGTAGAGGGCCAAAAAGTTCAAGTGTTATGACAAAAAACCCTAGAAGTGAAGACACGTTACCTAACTACGCCTCGGTCTATGTCCGCGACCTAGAAATTGATGACCTAGCCCCTGTTTACCACTTAGGAGAGGAGCTATTTACTAGCGATCTCTACCCTTATTTGTATCGAACCTGGGATAAGTGGGAGGTCATTGGACTTTACAACACCGACCCAGAATACTGTCTTGT
>CAXUIV010000092.1:0-11036 GCA_964250875.1 uncultured bacterium | reverse complement strand
TCCGTAATATCATGCTGGAGTTTAGCCGCTTTACCACCGGCAACACACACACAGCCTATATTCTTTGCCAGCAGGTAGAACAGGCATCAAAACAGTTGGGAATTGAACTATCGCAAGCAACCGTTGCTGTCTGCGGCGCAACCGGCGATATCGGCAGTGCGGTTTGCCGCTGGTTGGATGCCCGAACCGATGTGGCAGAACTGCTGCTGATCGCTCGTAACCCTGAAAGACTGCAACTGTTGCAGGCGGAACTAAATCGGGGCAAGATCGTCGGTTTGGAAGAAGCGTTGCCCCAGGCAGACATTGTGGTCTGGGTCGCTAGTATGCCAAAGGGTGTAGAAATTAACCCAGCCACTCTAAAGCAACCCTGTCTGTTGATTGATGGCGGCTATCCAAAGAACCTAGCAACGAAAGTCAAGCACCCAGGCGTCTACGTCCTCAATGGTGGCATCGTGGAACACTCGCTTGATATTGATTGGCGAATTATGAAGATCGTCAACATGGACATTCCAGCCCGTCAGTTGTTCGCCTGTTTTGCCGAGTCGATGCTGTTGGAATTTGAGAAGCTGTACACCAATTTTTCGTGGGGACGAAATCAGATTACTGTAGAAAAGATGGATCAGATTGGTCAGGTGTCGATTAAACACGGCTTCCGACCTCTATTAGTCTAATTTTGAGTTTTGAATTCTGAGTTCTGAGTTATTAACTCAGAACTCAAAACTCCGCACCCCGAACTCCGAACTTTTAAAATGGCAACTACCGAGCGCAAACCGCTACTTTTGGACTTTGAGAAGCCTCTAGCAGAGCTAGAAACTCGCGTTGACCAAATTCGCGAACTTGCCGCCGAAAATGGCGTCGATGTCTCTCAGGAGATTCCCCACTTAGAAGCACGCTCTATGCAACTCCGTCAAGAGATCTTTAGTAGCCTCTCACCGTCTCAGCGTCTACAGCTTGCCCGTCATCCCCGTCGCCCCAGCACGCTCGACTACATTCAGGCACTGAGTGATGAATGGATGGAACTGCATGGCGATCGCCGGAGTTCGGACGACCCGGCTTTAGTCGGCGGTGTGGCGCGGTTTGCTGGACGGCCAGTGTTGATGTTGGGCCATCAAAAAGGCCGCGATACGAAGGATAATATCGCTCGTAACTTTGGCATGGCATCTCCAGGTGGCTACCGCAAAGCAATCCGGCTGATGGAACACGCCAATCGATTTGGCATGCCGATTTTGGCTTTTATCGACACGCCGGGAGCTTTACCGACGGTGACAGCTGAAGAACAGGGGATTGGGGAAGCAATTGCCTACAATTTACGCGAGATGTTCCGTCTAGATGTACCAATCATCTGCTCTGTCATTGGTGAGGCATTTTCTGGTGGAGCATTGGGTATTGGTGTAGGCGATCGCCTGTTAATGTTTGAACACGCTGTTTACACGGTTATTACCCCTGAAGCCTGTGCCGCTATTATCTGGAAAGATGTTAGCAAGGCGGCTCAAGCAGCAACTGCGCTCAAGATGACTTCCTGGGACCTCAAAAACTTGGGAATTCTCGATCAACTGCTGCCAGAACCCGTTGGCGGTGCCCACTCTGACCCCCTCAAGGCAGTGAAGATTCTGAAGCAGGCACTGCTGCAAAACTTGGAGGAGTTAACTCAGTTGACCAGTCAACAACGCCGCGAACTGCGCTATCAGAAATTTCGCAACATTGGTGCCTTCACTGAATCTCATTAAAACGTCTTGAATAATCGCTGCCTAAGTAGAAATAACAGGATGATATAATAGGAACGTTGTGTAACAACTTCGTTACAGTCCTCCCATTTGAGGCCCTTGCACTTTTAACACACACTTCATGGCTATTCCAACCAAACGACGTGCCCTAATCACTGGGGCAAGTAGCGGGATTGGGAAGGAGACGGCTTTAGCATTTGCTAGAGCTGGTATTGACGTTGCCTTGATCAGTCGCTCCCAGAACAAACTGGAGGCAATTGCTCAGGTTGCCCAGCAAACTGGAGTAAGAGCTAAAGCATATCCTTTCGATTTGGCTGAAGTCTCGCTTGTGCAGGCAAAAATCAGTGCGATCGCGGCTGACTTTGGCGGTATTGATATTTTAGTCAACAATGCTGGCATGGGGTACACCGGCACTTTGAGGGAAACGCCACTGGCAAATTGGCTGCAAGTGATAAATCTGAATTTGACAAGCGTGTTCCAGTGCATCTTAGGGATTTTACCGATGATGCGCGATGGCGGAGGAGGCACAATTATCAACATTGCTTCTGTCGCTGGCCAGCAACCTTTTCCTAACTGGGGAGCTTACTCTGTAAGTAAAGCTGGCTTGATTGCCCTTTCTAAAACCCTCGCGGCTGAGGAACGCGCTTATGGAATTCGGGTAACTGCGATCTGCCCTGGTGCCGTCAATACTGAACTTTGGGATACTGAGACTGTCCATGCTGATTTCAATCGCTCAGCTATGCTGCCGCCAGAGATTGTGGCCCAGGCAATTCTACACACGGCCCTGCTACCAGAACAGGCAGTTGTTGAGGAGATGACCCTCATGCCTAGTGCTGGCGTCCTCTAAGGAGTTTTGAGTTTTGAGTTTCGAGTTCTGGGTTGTTGTATCAATAACCGAGATCTAAATTTAGACTCTACGCAAAACAGGCTATTTCAACTACAGATACAACCAAGACTTAGATATGACTATTGCTGCCTCCAACGGTTCCACTCGCCCTCATCCCATTCATCCAGACGTAACCAACCTCGTCAATCCAAGACCTGACCGCAATACTTTGAATGGTCGGGAGCCGAATGTGCAGCCGCCCTTGGAAGAACACAACAATGAAATGATGAATGCAGTGCGGACGCTGCTGCTGGGTGTGGGAGAAGATCCAGAGCGAGAGGGACTGTTGAAGACGCCTAAGCGCATGGCGGAAGCGCTGCGGTTCCTGACTAGCGGCTACAATCAGTCCTTATTAGAAATCGTTAACGATGCCATTTTTGATGAGGGTCACAATGAAATGGTGTTGGTGCGAGACATCAGCTTCTTTAGCTTGTGCGAACACCACATGCTGCCCTTCATGGGCAAGGCTCATGTTGCCTACATTCCTAATCAAAAAGTGGTTGGCTTGAGTAAGCTAGCTCGGATTGTGGAAATGTATGCCCGTCGGCTACAGGTGCAGGAAAGACTGACTCGCCAGATTGCGGAAGCGATTCAAACTGTGTTAGAGCCTCAAGGAGTTGCAGTTGTAATGGAAGCTACGCACATGTGTATGGCAATGCGCGGCGTTCAAAAACCTGGCTCCTGGACCGTCACCAGTGCGATGGTGGGGGTGTTTCAAGACCAGCAAAAGACCCGTGAAGAGTTTCTTAACTTGATTCGCCATCAATCAGCGTTGTTTTAGTGCGGAGTGCGGAGTTTGGAGTTCGGAGTGGTTAACTAGCTTCTAGAGGCTAGCTGAACAAATAGCTGGGCGACTTTAGCTAAATTCTTGTTGCCCGGTGCGTGTTCTACACCGCTAGATAAGTCAATGCCGCTTGGGTTGACCTGGCTTAGAGCGTCTAAAACGTTGTCTGGCGTTAGTCCTCCAGCTAGTAGCCAAGGGCATCTAGGACAAAACTGCCCTAAAGTCGCCCAGTCGAGAGTCTTGCCAGTTCCACCTAGCATCTGGGGATGGTAGGCATCAAGTAAAAGAGTGTCTACCCAATCACTGTAGGTATCTGCTTGGGCTACCGCCTGTGAACTCCGCACTCTCAGCGCCTTGATAATTTCTAAGTTAGGCAGGAATTGGCGCAGTTGACCACAAAATTCAGGTGATTCATCGCCATGTAGCTGGACAGCAGTTAATCCGGCTATCGCAACTGTTTGACAAATTTCCTCTCTGCTCGCGTTGGCAAAGACTCCAATTCGGTCAACCTGCTCTGGCAAATGTTCCACCACCGTCCTAATTCGCACTGGAGTCATGTAACGGACAGAAGCCCGTACACAGATGAACCCTAGGGCACTGGCTCCCAATTGGGCGATCGCTTTTCCTTGCTCTGGTTGAGTGATTCCGCAGATTTTGACCCGCATGGGTAGTTTTTAAGATTTGTATCGAAAATTGGAGCAACTGTTAACTCTTAAAACAGATGTCAGTTCTTGACTGAGCCATTTCTATAATCCTTTATTGTTGACCTTTATTTGTTGGTTTAGGAGCAAGAACCTTGATTGACTCAATTTTATTTGCGGTCCAATCGACCGTTCCCGATACAGTTACCTGGAATTGGCAGGGAACGCCAATCATAATTGCCACCTGTCTTTTGATCCTCTTCATCGCTGGTCGTACCATCCGGCAACCGCATGTGGGTCCCAAGATGCCTTTGCCTTTTGCATCGCTGTTTAATAACCCAAGCATCGGTACGTTCTTAGGAGCAATGGCCTTCGGTCACGTGATTGGAGTTCCTATCGTCTTAGGATTGACCAACATTGGTGTGTTGAAGTAGGGCACCGGGCAAAGGGCATGGGGCATAGAACTGATCTCATGCCCTTTGCTCTACTTCTCTGCGCCTTTGCGCCTAACGGCTAGCGCCTTCGCTACGCTAATGCGAGAGCCAAAATGCTACGATCAACGTTCACGGCTCAATGGCGGTATCAGCATCAGCCATCAGCGTGTTACGGAATGGCGGTATGAGAAGCTCTCGCAGAGGCGCAAAAGTATAGGGAGTGATTCGTATTTCAATTGAGCAACGCTGCGCCAGAAAGTCTAGTTTCAGGGAAAGTGAATGCAGAAAGGTTGGCGAATTGGGTCTTTGTTTAGCATCCCGTTATTTTTAGACCCTTTGTGGTTTGTGATTTTGGCGTTTGTCACCCTTTCTTTTGGGTTAGCTTACCTGCAATGGGGGACTGTCCTTGCCTGGAGTGCGGGACTGCTGATGGCACTGCTACTATTTTGCTCAGTCTTGCTGCACGAACTGGGTCATAGTCTGGTGGCGCGATCGCAGGGAATAAAAGTTAACTCAATCACTCTGTTTCTCTTTGGCGGCATTGCCTCAATCGAGCAAGAATCGAAGACCCCTGGAGAAGCTTTTCAAGTGGCGATCGCTGGTCCAGCAGTGAGCATTGTCTTGTTTGTGCTGCTGACTTTAGTAGCCCTTGTATTACCACCATCCAGCTTGGTGAATGCCATGGTAGGTGAACTGGGGAAAATCAACCTGGTGCTGGCCCTGTTTAATCTGATTCCTGGTTTGCCGCTGGATGGAGGACAGGTGTTGAAAGCGGCGGTGTGGAAGGTTACGGGCAATCGCTTTCAGGCTGTCCACTGGGCAGCTCGTGCGGGTCAAGTTTTAGGCTGGTCAGCGATCGCGGCTGGATTTGCCGTCGATTTCTTCACAGGTGAGTTGTTAAGCGGGATCTGGATTGCGCTTCTAGGATGGTTCGGTGTCCGTAACGCCAGCGCTTACGACCTCATGACCACGCTGCAAGAAGCCCTGCTGCAATTAACTGCTGTTGATGCGATGAATCGCGACTTTCGCGTTGTGGATGCTGACCAGACGCTGCGCCAGTTTGCCGACCTGTACCTTTTGGAAACTGGGCCGCAGGTTTATTTCGCGGCATTAGATGGACGTTACCGGGGAATGGCTTCTGTTGAGGACCTGCGCTTGGTGGAACGGAGTCATTGGGATCAGACTCTCCACAGCATTCTGCGTCCGTTAACAGAACTTCCGACCGTAGCTGAGACAACTTCTCTAGTAGAGGTCATTAACAGGATAGAAACCCTACAGCTACGTCACATCACTGTCCTTTCCCCCGCTGGGGCTGTGGCTGGACTGATCGACAGGGGAGACATTGTTCAAGCGCTGAGTGAGAAGCTGAAACTGCCCTTTTCTGAAGCGGAAATCAAGCGCATCAAAGAGGAAGGCACCTACCCACCGGGACTACAGCTCCAGGCGATCGCTAAAGCTTCAGATTTCTAGCAAGAGCGTAAATCCAGGCAAAACATCTTCACCGGATAGATTTGCAGGCAGTGAAACAACTTCCTTGGGTTGACCAGCTCGATAAATTTCTACCTGTTGATCTTTGTGATTGATGAGAAATCCTAGCTTTAGCCCGCTATCGAGATATTCTTGCATTTTGTCCTGTAGGGGTTTGAGCCGATCTGTTCTAGAGCGCAGTTCAATGACAAAATCAGGACACAGCGGCGGAAAGGGCTTCTTGCTGTTCCTCAGAAAGGGCTTCCCAACGATCTCGTCTCACCCAAGCCACATCAGGAGAGCGATCGCCCCCGACTGGCAAGCTGAATAATGTGGAGGAACTAAACACATAGCCGAGTTCTGCCTGCTCGTTCCAAATAACAAGCTTACCAATCAGAGTTGCTTCACGGTTTCCACTTCCACCACCAAGCGGTGACATGATAACCAATTCTCCTTTGGGCGATCGCTCTAGAGGCAAGTCAGGATTTGCGCAACATAGCAAGTGGAACTGTTCTCTAGTCAGTTGGGTAATCGGAGTCAGATCAAGAACTGTTGTCACCATCGCCGTTGTCCTCTTCGCGCTAGTTCTACTTTAATCGCGAGATCAAGTGATGTTTTTAGATCTCCTGTGCCAGTTGCACCAGAATGCTCAATATTTGGTCAACGGGAGGTACAGCATACTCAACCGGAGCAACCGTCACTGTTTGTCCTGCCAATTTGAGGAACTGCCAGAGTTTACCGCTAGTAACAGTTCCATAGATGCATTCAATCGGCTTACCGTTTTGTTGGTTGAACAGTTGAGCCGCCACCATCTCCGCAATACACTGCCCTAATCCACTTTTAAGGTCTTCCTTTTTCGCTTCAACAATGACCACGATAGGCGCTTCAATCAGAAGTTGCTAGGGGGACTGACTTAGAATATAGTCACATACCCCATTCAACCCAACCGATTCATCAACTGTGAAGTCTTCCCCAGAAAACAGGCTGATGCGCTCCCGCAAGACATCTCGAACTTCTACCAGTGTTGGCATGATGAGCAGTTCCGAGCGGACTTTCTCCGTGTTGAGTGCGATTGCTAATCGGAGGTTGCGCTCAAAGAATTGGGCGAAGTAAGAACTAGGTTCGATTTGTTTAACAGGAGGCAGAAAATTGCTTTCAACTAGTGAGAGGCTGAAGTTTTTTACCACCCATCTAAGGCTGAAATCACTGTATGCCATGAGCTAAATACAATCAAGTTTGAATTTAAGCCTGCGGATGGGGTGTTTGTTAGAACAGACCAGTTCAGGGTGTAGTGTGATTTTTTATATCGGTACTACTCAAGCGATATGATGAGATTATTCAGTCTGAAGGGAGCGAATTAGGATGATTGCCACAAAAAGCATGACTCTTGAAGACTACCTGAACTATGACGATGGAACTGACACCCGCTACGAGTTGGTGGATGGGAAACCAATTGCCATGCCCCCCGAAAGCCGCCTAAACATCAAAATCGCTATCTTCCTGCTGACCCAATTTATCCAGCTTGGTGTCTCTGAGGACCAAATCGCTTTAAAGACGCAAATTGCTGTAAGCGGGTTACAGGCAACAGCGCGAGAACCGGATTTGATGGTGCTGTCGGCAGCAGCTGCGATCGCCCTGGATGGAGCAAAACAATCCCTAATTACCCATGATATGCCGCCGCCGCTGCTAGTGGTTGAAGTCGTCAGCCCCAAACAGGAGAACCGCGATTACCGCCACAAGCGAACTGAATACGCTGGACGGCACATTCCTGAGTATTGGATTGTTGACCCGGTTGCTCAGAAAGTGACCGTTCTGAAATGGGTCGATGGTTTATATGAGGAGCGAGTTTATCAGAGCAGTGAGGCAGTTGAATCTTCTCTCTTTTCATCCCTAAATCTCACTGCCGAAACGATCTTAGCTGCAGGACGCTGAGGCGAGCGAGCGCTTAACACTATTAACCGCTTCAAAAGTAATGTAGTTATTGAGAGGGTACTATTGTCTTCTGCTCAAAACCTTAAAGCACCGAAAATCATGCCAGCCAGTAATAAAAAGCCAATCCAGACGTTTTGGCTAAAGATTTGATTGTAGGCAGAATGGGGAATCTGTGAGTCATATAGTCGTACACACTGCCAGATCCAGCCGAGAGTTGCTAGCGAGAGTGCCAACCAATAAATGATGTGTAGCTGCATAACGATGCCCAGCCAAGCCAGTAGGAGAGCAGCGCCAGCAAAGCAAATCCCAACCGCGACAGGAGTGTAGTTGCCAAAAAACAAGGCGCTGGATTTAACCCCAATCTTTTGGTCATCTTCGCGATCAGACATCGCATAAACAGTGTCAAAACCCAAAGCCCAAAGTACCGTTGCACCCCAAAGCAGCCAGGTGGCAAACTCTAGACGACCGCTGACAGCACTCCAGCTGATTAACACTCCAAAACCCCAAGCGATCGCCATCACGAGCTGCGGTACCGGAAATACCCGCTTCGCTAGGGGATAGAGAACGATCACAGGGACGGCTGCGACGCACAGCCAGAATGAAAGTGAGTTGAGATAAAGGGCAAGAATGCCAGCGCAGCCCAAGGCAACAAAGGCAACGATAATGCCAACTTTAACAGAGAGGGCACGAGAAGCGATGGGGCGATCGCGTGTCCTTTGAACCTGTGAGTCAATATTGCGATCCCACAAATCGTTAACGACACACCCAGCAGCACTCGTAGCCAGACTTCCCAGGATGATGACGCCAGCAAGTGGTGCTGGTGGTCTTCCCTGGGCTGCCAGAAAGATAGCCCAAAGGGCAGGAATCATTAAGATCAGCCGTCCGGCTGGCTTGTGCCATCTTAAAAGCCGAACAATCGTGAGCCAATTAGGTTGTGTTTCTTGCTGGGTCAGCATATTTTGAAAGACTGACAGGAGAATTCATCACTTACAGAATATCGTTAATTGCTATTTGTGCTGATGCTAAAGTGACAAGGCTGGATATATGAAGACGGTCTCTTTCATCTCGGCTAGCTGAGTAAATGTACGTAGCGACCACACTGGCCGTCTCTAGTGTCATGAAGCTTTTTCTGCTCTCATGGCTCTACTGGGGTAGGATTCCTAAAGCTGTTGAAATGGAAATAGATTTCATACAGGCAAAGGTCGTGCAGATTAAATCGGCACTGCCAGATTTTACTATGATTGCCAGAGAAACACTAAATGGTGGACTCACTTTTATCTAACTGGGTAAGTATTTCTACGGTTGTTCCTGCCGCTCCCGTGGCAACGGAGCAACGGATGATTGCGGCAATTGACTTAGGGACAAATTCCCTGCACATGGTAGTCGTGCGGATTGAGCCAGCGCTGCCAGCTTTTAGCATCGTGGCTAGAGAGAAAGACACTGTTAGACTGGGCGATCGCTGCCCTAACGGCGATCTCAAACCAGAGGTCATGAAACGGGCGATCGCCACTTTGCAGCGGTTTCAGGAGATTGCTAAAAGCCTAAACGTAGAGACGATTGTGGCAGTAGCAACGAGCGCTGTCCGGGAGGCTCCTAACGGGAGAGACTTTTTACAACAGGTAGAAGCAGAGTTAGGCTTGAGTGTCGATCTCATATCTGGTCAAGAAGAAGCCCGACGCATCTACTTAGGCGTTTTATCCGGGATGGAATTTAATAGCCAGCCCCACATCATCATCGACATTGGCGGCGGTTCGACCGAGCTGATTTTAGGTAATGGTCATGAGCCACGCTCCCTCAGCAGTACAAAAGTTGGCGCAGTACGACTTACAGCCGAATACGTCACTACTGACCCCGTTAGCAGTACTGAGTTTCAATATTTACAAGCTTACGTGCGCGGGATGCTGGAGCGTCCAGTCGAGGAGTTGCTAGCCCACCTCCAGCCGGGGGAGTGTCCGCGCCTAGTCGGGACTTCTGGCACGATCGAAGCTCTAGTAGCGGTCCAAGCGCGAGAAAAGTCAGGTATAACTCCCTCACCTCTAACTGGCTCTCAGTTAAGCCTCAAAGACCTGCGTGAGTTCGTTAATCGCTTACGGAAACTGAGTTATGTCGAACGTGCCGCCATTCCCGGTCTATCAGAGCGACGAGCCGAAATTATACTTACTGGAGCAGTAATTCTACAGACTGTGATGGAACAGTTGAGTATTGAGTTACTGACGGTGTGTGAGCGATCGCTGCGAGAAGGAGTGATCGTTGACTGGATGCTTACTCACGGTTTTATTGAAGACCGACTGCGCTACCAAAGTTCAGTACGTCAGCGGAGTGTGTTGAAAACTGCTCAGAAATATCAAGTTAATCTCGAGTACGGAAATTCTGTCTCAGATCTTGTCCTAAGCTTATTTGACCAAACTCAGGGGCTACTCCACCACTGGGGAGCAGGAGAAAGGGGGCTACTCTGGGCTGCCTCCATGTTGCACAACTGCGGTACTTATGTAGGTCATTCGGCATATCATAAGCACTCCTATTACCTAATTCGTAACGGGGAGTTACTCGGCTATACCGAGACCGAAATCGAAATCATTGCCAACTTAGCTCGCTACCACCGCAGAAACCCTCCCAAGAAAAAACACGAGAGCTACAGCAACCTGCGTAGCAAAAAGCATCGGCAGATGGTCAATCAACTGAGTGGATTATTGCGGTTAGCTGTTGCCTTAGAGCGACGACAAACTAGTGCCATTCAGCAGTTAAAGTGTGAGTACTACCCAGACACCCAGGAGTTTCACCTGTGGCTACAGGCATCTCAGCCTGATGATGACTGCGCTATTGAGCTTTGGAGCTTAAACTATGAAAAAGGAGTTTTCGAGGCGGAATATGGCGTCAAGTTATTGGCAAGCCTCCTCTTTGCGTCTTCGCGCCTTTGCGAGAGATAAAAATATTGCTCTCGCAAAGACGCAAAGGTATTAAGAAATGATACCCTCAAGAATACCCGCTTCAGCCTGACACAAAACCTTGGGCTGCATCCGGTACAAGTCCTGTAAAACTGCTTTAGCCTCCTGATTAAATTTGTAATACTCTGTCAAACTGCCAATGGGGTAGTTGAAGTCTTGATAGCGGTACTTGAAATACTTCTCTACATTGCCCCGGTGTGGCCATAAACCTAGAACCGCGATT
>CAXUIV010000091.1:0-11051 GCA_964250875.1 uncultured bacterium | reverse complement strand
GTGCGTTCTCAAACAGGCCAAATGATTCCCCTGAGCAACTTAGTGAAGACAGTTCCTACGACTGGGGCGCAAACTATCAATCACTATAACTTGTTCCGCTCAATTGAAATCACCGGCTCAGCGGCCCCAGGAGCTAGCTCTGGACAAGCCATTCAAGCTATGCAGAAGCTATCATCAACGGTCCTGCCTAAGAGTATGGGCTACGAATGGTCAGGCATATCAGCCGAAGAAGTCGATTCTGGCGGTAAAGCGCCTCTGATTTTCGGTTTGGGAATTGTCTTCGTCTTTCTCGTGTTGGCGGCCCAGTACGAGAACTACGTTGACCCAATCATCATTCTCTTGAGCGTTCCCCTAGCGATTCTAGGTGCCATGGCTGCTCAGTCACTGCGGGGCTTCCCTAACGATGTTTACTGCCAAATAGGTTTGGTGATGCTAATTGGGTTAGCGAGTAAAAATGCCATTCTGATTGTGGAATTTGCTAACCAAATGCGAGAGAGGGGATACTCGATTACCAAGGCGGCGGTAGAAGCAGCACAAGAGCGCTTGCGGCCTATCCTCATGACCGCGATCGCCTTTATCTTAGGTATTTTCCCGCTGGTTATAGCAACAGGGGCAGGAGCAGAAAGCCGTCAATCACTTGGTACGGCTGTATTTGGTGGCATGATTGTCTCCACTTTTTTAAGTCTGTTAGTCGTACCAGTGCTGTATATCGTCATTGAGACAGCCCGCGATCGCCTGACGCGAGGAGGCCATAAGCCTAATCAGGCTGAGGCGGTGGGGCCTAGTTCTGAAGCGAGTTCTTCTAAGAAGCATTGAGTGTCTCAATGCTAACGTTAGCGGCCGAAGCCAAACGCTTCGCTACTTTGTAGAGACGTTGCATGCAGCGTCTCTATGCAGGTTATCGGTAGGCAAATCACTTTGGCTAAACTGTATTGATATGAACAAGCCTGAAATTATTATCATTTCGGCTCTAGCGGAGTCTAATAGAGTTATCGGAAATAATGGCAAGGTACCCTGGAGGATACCTGAAGATTCAGAAAGATTTCAGAGATTAACCCTTAACCATACAGTGATCATGGGTAGAAAGACCTGGGAATATGACCTAGAAAAGTGCCCCCTACCACAGAGGCGCAACATTATTATCTCCTCCTCTCCAGAGCGGCTTCAATCAGAACATCTTTCTGACTCTACTTCAGTGTTTGTCAAGTCGTTAGAAGAAGCACTAAAGGAGTCTGAACAAGAAAAGATTTTTATTGTTGGTGGTTCTTCTATCTATGCCGAGGCGCTTAAACTGGCAGATACGCTGGAGCTGACCCTGGTAAAAGGAGATTTTGAAGGGGATACTTTCTTCCCAGAGTACCAACCCTTAATTGGTCATCAATTTGAATTAGTCAAAAAAGAGATTCACCCTAATTTCAGATATGAGACCTATAAAAGAATCTCAGCTTAGAATCTTAAACCGACACCACCTTGGACTGAGACAGCTGTGCCACCACCATTGCGGTAAGCATCAAAAGCAATAATAGCGTTGCCAAAAACTACAGCGTTGCTGTTAGGAACCATATAGTCAATCCCTGGCTGCAAGGCGAAACTAATCTTATCTCCTACAGGGGAAGGAATACCTTGACCACCGGCAAAAACAGCTCCAGCCCCCAGATATGCATCTGTCTGCCAGTTAATTGGAAAGTCGTAGGAGACAGTTGGTACAACAGCTGTCTGCGCTCCGATTAAAGCCTGAGCGCGAATCGAAACCGGCAGCTCTAGAAGTTTGTAACGCACAGCCAGCACACCACCTATTTGACGACCATTTCCAGCTGAATCTTGAGTCAGACCAAAAGTAGGACCAATACCAACATAGCTACCATAAGCAGCCTGACCGAGTACTGGCTTTGCAAGGGTCCCACTGACGAGCGTGACTACACCGACACCCAACAAACACTTTAAATACTGCATGTTCTAACTCCTCACTGTAGCGATCACGGTGATGCTGTAGTTCTTAATGACATCATCCTAATCTATAAGATAGTGAAAACCTCACGTAAAGAGAGCTAAGGACACCGAGGATGATGCCCCCCCTGAGTACAAATGTACGCAAGTTGCCTAACGTCTAAATTTTTAGCCTTGGCAAAGTCAACACCCTCTACTAGAGCAGACTGGGTGTTTGATGTCGGCGTTTGAATAAATTGATCGGGTTGGGCAGGTTTTAAGCTGACAAAAATTGCTCCCTGAAAATCCGCTCCTGCTAGATTCGCTCCGCGCAAATCGGCCAAGCCCAAGTCCGCGTTGCGCAGGTTCGCATTTTCCAATTGGGCATTGCGGAAGCTAGTGCCAGTGAGTCGAGTGGCGCTAAGGTCGGCATGACGGAGGTTAGCATGGCTCAAATCGGCTCCCGATAAGTCTGCTCCCTGCCAATCTGACTGAATCATGCTAGCAAAGGAAAACCGCGTTGAAACAGCACTAACTCGGCTTAAGCGGGCAGCATATAAATTAGCTCCCTGAAAATCCGCTTCTCCTAAATCCGATCCGGTAAGGCTGGCATTTTCCAAATCTGCTCCGCGCAGGTTAGCGCTAACCAACTGGGTGTCACTGAGGTTAGTGCCTCTTAAGCTAGCGCCAGAGAGGTTAGCCTGATTAAGGATGGCACGCATCAGGTTACTGTGGTTAATTAAAACATGGCTGAGGTTCGCGCTGGTGAAATCAGCTTGTTTCAGTTGAGAACCACTTAGGTCAGCAATCCAGTCATCGTAGGTATTCCACTGACCATCCTCCCCCGGACCATGAAAGCGGCTACCGCGAAAACTGGCTTGGTTGAGATTCGCCGCTCTGAATAGGATCCCAGATAAATCGATTTTGTCAAGCACCAGAGCAAACGAGGCCGGACTGGCGACGTGACCCAAGTCAGTGCGACTGAGGTCGAGGGCGTGAGCTTTACCACTGTAGACGACGAGAATTTTGGCGATCGCTCTCTGCGTTGCCTGTAGCCGTTTGACACGCAACTCCTGTCTGTCTGGGGTAAGGTCGTAACGCCGAGACTCCATCTGATTTGAGAGCGACTGATTCAACCTTTGTAGATATGGTATAACTCTAGGACCAGCATTCACTAAAGATTGCTGAACAACGTCAAGTAGTCCATCCCCTGTTTCTTCTAGTAGACTCACGAGGAACTCCGCCGCCTGCTGGTCATCGAGCGTTCCTAGTGCTAAAACCGCGCTGCGACGTTCTGCCAATGTGGCAGGGGATTTAGGGTCTAGCTGTTTGACGAGTGCTAGAAACTGCTGACTTTGCTGCTGCTGCAACGATCGCTGGTTTGCCTGAGTTTGAACGTAGATTTGAGTACTTACTAAACTTCCCAACACGGCAGCTACGTTAAAGAGAGCCACCAGCAGCAGTGTCAGTCTAGGGTGGTGGCGCATCCAGCTCCACACACTTGACTGTTGTTTGTTCTCTGGGGTCAGGACAAGGGCAGCTATCGCCGCATCCTCATCTCCGTCTGTCCACCGATAACTTGTCTCTCTTCTGCTTGGCTGGTCGAGCGACTCGCCGTTTGAACTAAGAAACGGTGTCAGGGTGGTTCGAGTGACATCTACAACATAGGTGCCAGCAAGAAGATCGTGTAGAGCGCGGCGACGGCGTTGAAACCGATAGCCGATGCTTTCCCCTAGCATGATGAACCCCGTCAGTCCGGCTAAAATTGCCAGGTTTGGAAAAGTCCTACTGTAGCGCCACAGTAGATAGGCAATCAAGAGTGGTAGTCCCCAACGACCAACACCTTCTCGTACCAAAAGCCGCGTTACGCTAGGAAGATTACCAGTAGCGGTGACCACCCGCACACCCAACCACCGCTTGGGGGATGTACTACCAGTTTTAGCCAGTAAACACAATTGCCAACCTGTCAGCACTATCGGTGCAACTATGGCAGCAGACCAAAATAAATTGGTGAGCGGTGCAACATTCCGCTTGCTATCCCTAACGGGAAGATCCAGAGTTCTGGCGATCGCTTGTTCTGTCACTGCCAGCACGGGATTAAGGGGCACTCGCATCGTACTCGTGGACTTGACGTATGCGCCCATAGCGAGTGGCACTACCGCACTGGCGATTACAAGTGAAACCTCGACGGCCCAAGCCGCACAGCGTCGTATGAGCAGTGGTTGGAGTCGTTGCTGCCCTAATCGGCTGGGGTGATTGGTACTTTTCCTCACAATTGGCGTCGCCATCACAAAATCCCTTTGAGGAATGACTCAGTCCTAGTAAGGACCGGAAACAAAGAAAAACTTGTACACAAAGTTACATTAACATTCCCAAAAGCGCCAGATCCGAACAAAGATGGAGTTTCAAGGTGATCACCGTAGCCTTGCTCAATATTTTCTATACCTCGTGAAATAAAGCCTAAAATTTGCCACTGGCAGAATCGTTAGCTATAGTAGACACGACTGATAGCTTCACTCTTCTTAAACATAGAAGCAAGTGAGACTAGCAGTTAGTAAGTGGGTAGCCTAATCTCCTCCAATTGACTCTTGAAAAGGTCTTCGGTTGAAGGGGAACGGAGGAACCAATTTTCGGGGCGAATCTCACCCAGTGGGAAAGACACCTTCCAGTCTGAGCCCGTCAGCTAACTCCGTCGGCAATGGGAGGAGTACCTTTGACATCAGCTTGTTGCCAGCCGTTGTCCTTGGGGTCTCCAGCGCAGGTATCGCTGTCAATCATATCGGTGATGCTTTCCGTTTCTTGACCCACCTCGCTAACCATCACGAATACACAGAGGCTAGGATAATGACTTACAGACAATTGATGGTGCAAGAAAAGCGTGGGATATTCGATCCACCCGCACTATTATTCCTCCAGAGTGCAATTAGCCTGTAGCAAGGCCATAACAACATAGCCGTCTCTATTGGATTAGTTTTAAGGCACAGCTTAGCGCAGGCGATCGCGTTCAAGCACCTCATTGCCTGCTCCATTACTGACTTGGCGCGATGCCAACTGTGGATTTATTCCGCGTGTAGCTACCACAGATGAGGGTTTGCGGAGAGAAGCAATTCGCACTTCAGTATTCGTCACTACACAAGAACTCTAACCAAACTTAGAGAAGGTTTTGCATGAAAAACGATCAACTGTACTGGGAAAAAGAAGAAGTGTTTGAAGCTCTGATGGATATATCAGCGGCAGATGACGGATTTGACTGGTCGATCGCAGCATTAAAAGCGAAAAATCAGGAGGATTGGGACTGGGCAATGGCCCAAGTGTGTATCTACAGTCCGACCAAACATGTCTATATTTTGGGAGAGGTCGCCAAATTTCAGCAGGAGGTGACCGCTGCGGATGAGAAGCTCGGTCTAACTCCCGTCGTTTTTAAGCACGACTGGTCAGGCCATTTTAAGAGTATTCGCCTAACCATGTCTCACCTGTATCAAAAGCTGAGCCTAAAAACTCAGCAATTTCGTCTACATCCCTAGAAGAACTATAAATTTTTCAGGCGGCGTCGGAGGTAAGCTACCCCAACCTCTAGCATCACTGATCGGGGAGGGGACTAGGTTGTTAAATAGGAAGATGAGTGCACCTTGGTGTTAACCCTCAGCGCAGTAGCTGAGGGTCTTTTATTGTCTGGGGCAAGGAGCGGCAAAATGGTACAACTTCTTAAGAAGGCCAAACAGGCGATCGGCAGGCGATTTAATAAAGCAGCTCGTAGAGCCACTAAGCAAATTAACAGCGGGGTAGAGGAAATAGTCAATCAGACGCTGGCAAATGAAGAAGTGGAAGAAATTGTGGCTCAAGCGGTTGAAAGAGTTGTTGTTTCTCTCATACAGCGTTACTGGCTTGCTCTAGTCACCTCATTCCTAGTACTGCTGGGGGTTCAGTCAGTTTTTCTGAGCATTGCTCTGAGTGTCTTGCTCAGGAGTTTGAAGGCTAAAGCCAATTCCTGTTGAACCGCTGATCGCTCTGTATATGTTGTTGCACCTCATTAGCAACGCATCAAAAGCAGAAGCATGACTGATACAGAGCCACAGCCTCAACAGCACCACGGCCAAACAAGTCCATCATCAACCGCTGGAGACCAGACGACTCCAACCGCTAAACCCGCTAGCAAGAGCAATAGCAATGACTCAGCACCGCGTCACTGGGGACGCCGTGGATCTGGACGCTGACTCAATCCAATAGCAGAGGTCGTTGGTTAAAGGCTACATTCGTACATCCGTGAAAACTTTTACACAGGTGTTTTGTCTCACAATAGCTTTTTTGTACGGTTGACGTATGTATACTTGTATGTATACTTACCCTCATATTTTCCGGATAGAGGAGTTACTGATTAGTAATTAGACTGTAGGACAATCTCATTTCCAGACTGTCTGTCACTTGCTTACTGCAACAATGCCACGGGGGCTACACTCATGCACTTTGAGTCCACGAATATCTTCCCAGGAATCGATCCAAGGCTGCAAAGATTAATTGAACGAAAACATCGTGGACTAACCACTGCCCCGACAGCATCTACAGATGAGGGCGAGGTTGCAGTCATTGCTAAAGTCAGCGATATTGGTGCTTGGCATGCTATGAGCGAGGTACTAGAAGGGGCTGAGATTGGTCAAGCACCCGCTGGCGAACATATTGTGACAGCCAGAGTACCAGTTGCCCGACTAGAAAGCATTCGACGAGCGCCCTTTGTGATCAGCTTGAAGGCGTCACAACGACTTAGACCGCAAGTTACAGCAATTAATGAAGACGCTGTCAACTCAGACCTTGTGCCATTAAGAATTTCTGGGCAACAGGGACGAGGGGTCATTGTCGGAATCATTGACCTTGGATGTGATTTCGCCCACAAGAACTTTCGCCATCAAGATGGTTCAACCAGGCTGCTCACTCTTTGGGACCAGAACGGTCAATCCAGTCCTGACAGTCCCTGTGGATATGGCAAGGTGTACAGCCAGGACGAAATCAACCTGGCACTCCAAGCTGCTGACCCCTATGAAGCTTTAGGGTATGGCCCTGCTGCAGACACGCTGTGGGACAAGGGTGCCCATGGAACACATGTGATGGATATCGCAGCTGGCAATGGCAATGGCACTGACATTCCTGGTGTAGCGCCCGAAGCTGATCTCGTGTTTGTTCACCTTGATTACTTGACTTCCTCTCTGGATAATTCCATAACCCTGGTTGAAGCAATTCACTACATCTTTGAGCTAGCTGGCGATCGCCCCTGTGTGATCAACATTAGCCTGGGGACGAATACAGGTCCTCATGACGGTACAAACTTAGTAGAGCAGGGCATTGATGCTCTCGTCAGCCAGCAGCCTAATCGAGCCGTGGTTATTGCCGCCGGTAACAGTTACAACGATGGCATTCATGCCGCTGGTGCTGTGCCGTCAGATGGCTATGTCGATCTGAAGTGGGAGTTTCCAGCTTCCAACTGGACGCATAATGAGATGGAACTGTGGTACTGCGGAGAAGACGAGTTCCGCCTTGAACTGCTATCGCCAGATGGTCATAGTCTCGGCTGTGTTGATCTTGGCGGCAACGCTCGTGTGCCAGATTCGGAGGGCAATACGTCGATCTACGTAGCTCACCGCCAACATGACCCCGAAAATGGCGACAATGTGATTAGCATTCTCATGGCAAGTAACCTACCGTCCGGTGTTTGGACAATACGCCTCCATGGAGTGCGGGTGAGAGATGGAAACTTTCATGCCTGGATTGAGCGTGATGACGTGAATCCGTCACGTTTCCTACCACCTTATGACAACAGCCACACGCTCGGTTCGCTCTCCTGCGGACACTATAGTATTGTGGTAGGTTCGTACAACAGCAATAAGCCTAGCAGACCGTTGTCCTGGTTCTCTAGCTCTGGTCCCACACGCGACGGACGGCAGAAACCTGAAGTTAGCGCTCCTGGTGAACATATTTGGGCTGCCCACTCGCGCACGGGTTATGCCTCTGTCCGCAAGTCTGGCACAAGCATGGCAGCACCTGTCGTCGCCGGAATGATAGCACTGCTGCTGGCTGAAGCCCGGTCTCAACATGTCGATCTCACGATCGATCAGATTCGAGATGTCTTGATTCAAATGGCCACCAGATCTGGATTTGGAGATGAATGGAATGATCGCTATGGTTACGGCTGTATTGATATGCCGGTCCCTTAAGGAGTAAGCGATCGCCGTAAGCACTTTGAATTAACAGGGTGAAGTGTAAGGGTGAAGGAATTCCTTCACCCTTTACCGTTTCTACAGATACACAATCAATTTCCAATAAATTGTTAGCACAACCTTTAATTGGAAAGAGAAGTAATCAATCCAATTTGATATAAGATTAAGATCTGTTTGACGTTGGGGCTTGTAACACTTGTATGAAATTTATAGCAGCTCGCAGTTGTAATCCAGACAAAGTCCAATTGAACACCCTGAGCGTGGTAAATAATGGTGACAGTCAGACTGAGATTACAGCAATTGTTAAGGTCGCAGAAGCAGGCTATGTGCCTTCAGGTATTGATGTCCGCGCCCAGCTTGCACCGAATTTATTTACAGCAAAGATGCACAGAGCAGACATTGCTCGGCTAGACCAAGATCCGCGAGTCTTGTCTATAGATACTGGGAGACGCCTACAGATAATTAAGTAACCGCCTCCTGCGTCTTTTATCCACTGTATGATGCCTACTGCATGACCCTTGGCCGCCAGTCAAAAGCCTTTCGCCGTCAACCGTCGATCACACAGATCCACAAAAATAGGCAAGCTGCTCATCTCAAGGAGATGCCTTTGAGCTTCTGAAACAGAGAGGTGGCATAAGAGTCAGTCATACCGGAAATGTAGTCGGTGACTCTGAGGATCTTGCCGTAGCAGCTTTCATTCTCGCTGGGACGATACTGGATAGGCAGCATCTCCCTGAACAGATCGCCTCTGTCACTCCTCTTCAAAGTGGCGTTGACGAAATCTTCAAACAAATTGCCAAGTACCTCATAACCAGCAATGCGAATGCTAATGACGTCTGGGTCGATGTAAATTTTGTTACGTGTCATGTCCTTAATTGCCTTAAGACCTTCAATACGAGTACTTAAAGTTACCAGCTCGCGGTCAAAATTTCCGGCCAGCAAGTCTTGTTCGTAGTCGAGAAAGATCTGACTCGCTTCAACAACCAGGTTGTCAATAGCAGTAGCGCGTAGGAGTTTAATCTTCTCGTCGTCGCTGGCAGAGTAATGGTTCAAGTTTGGAAGTTGAGCGACTTCATTGAGTACCGCCTCAGCTTCAGCGTAGGGAATATAGCCCATGCGATAACCGTCTTCCAAATCGACCATGTGATAACAAATGTCGTCTGCAGCTTCGACTAGGAACGCGAGGGGATGTCTTGCCCACCAGGAGTCAGCGCGGCGGATGAGACCAACCCGATCTGCCACTTCTGCAAATAATTCCTTCTCCGATTGAAAGAAACCGTACTTAGCAACACTTTTACCTGTGTAACCATTAAGGGTATCTGCTGGAATAAACGATGCTTTCGGGTATTTTGTAAAAGCGGCTAGGGTAGGGTACGTAAGCCGCATGCCACCGTATCGCTGCATTTCCAGGCGTGTAAGGATACGAAAGCCTTGGGCGTTGCCTTCAAACAGCTCAAAATCGGTTTTTTCTTCAACGGTAAGGGGGACTTCAGCGGTTTTGTACCAGGACTGGAAGCCCGCACGGATAGTGTCCTCACCAGAGTGACCAAAGGGAGGGTTGCCAATGTCATGGGCTAAGCAGGCTGCGGAGACGATATCGCCGAAGTCCGAAGCGCTAAATTCGTCCAGGTTGTGCCGCTGTTTGATTTCGTATCCAACAACCGTACCAAGCGAACGGCCTACGCAGGAGACTTCAATGCTGTGGATAAGACGGGTACGAACGTAGTCGTTCTTGACCAAAGAGAAAACCTGAGTTTTGTCCTTAAGACGACGAAAAGGAGAGGAGAAAACTAGGCGATCGTAATCTTGCTGAAAGCAAGTGCGTGCTTTCAGCGGTTCATCTGGAGTATCTTTACCGATTCTTTGACGTGTTAGGAGCTTTCTCCAATCCATCATACGATTTTGGATTTTGGATTTTAGATTTTAGATTCTGCTCACGCCTTAGCATAGCGTTTACGCTCTCTGAAGCGTTAGCCGAGAGCGTTATGCATGGGTTTTGAATTTTGGATCCCAATCGTGTCTAGCGGTTACTGATTCAAGCACAATTATCTAAACTTTCTTTACATGTATACATAGACACATCTATTAAGCTGGAATGTTCCCAGTAATATAAATTTTCAAATTTAAGATTAAACTATGTTAAATTCTAATACTGCGTTTTCTATTTACATTTGGCTTCTAGAGATGTACGGTGTTATCTGTCTGTAGTACCAATAAGGTATCGTTCACTACGCTTAGAAGCCTTAAAGTGCGAGACATTAGACTTGGCTGGGTGTACAGCAACATGAAAAAGAACCCAACTTCGCCGTTAAGCTCTTAGCAAAGAGAAGAGAATGAACATAGAGGAAGACGATAACCTATAATGCGTGGCGAATGCGTGGCGGAGTTACCTTGTGAACACTTCGGACTTTACGGGTACTTTATATAGGAAAAAATACTTTACTAATGCGGAAGTCATGCTAGTTTTGATCCGTTGGGAGCTTAGACATTGAGTGATCCCAATATAGAAGATCGGTCGGTAGCCATGGAATATCATTATCTAGGCTTCGTTGCTCAGAAGCTCAAGCGCTTTGCTGAGGCGAAACACTGGTTTCGTTTAGCACTGAAGCTTTATAAACATTTAGGATTCGAATGGCAGGCGGCGACAGAGTGTGATTACTTGGGATTGACGACTCAAAAGCTGCAAGGTTCCGCTGCGGCAGGGCAATGGTTTGGTCAGGCGCTGAACATCTACAAACGCTTAGGGCTGGAGCAAGAGGCGGCAACCGACTATCACCAGTTTGGTCGCCTAGCCCAGAGCCAGCAGCAGTTCTTCGAAGCGGAGGAGTGGTTTCGGCGAGCGCTGAAAATTTACGATCATATGGGCTTGGAGCGACAGGTAGCGGTGGAGTGCCATCATTTGGGCTGTTTGGCCGAGAG
>CAXUIV010000090.1:0-11124 GCA_964250875.1 uncultured bacterium | reverse complement strand
ATTCAAAGTGTCCTCGATCAAACGTATCAGGACTTTGAAGTCATTTATCTAGACGATGCCTCACCTGACAATAGTAAAGAAGTATTTGCAAAGTTTGCAGACGACAAGCGCATTCGTGCAGTTTACAATCAGGTTAACAGCGGCAGCCCATTTAAGCAATGGAATAAAGGCATGCGTGAAGCAAAAGGAGAGTATGTCTGGATTGCTGAGTCCGACGATTACGCTGACAAACGACTCCTTGCCGAACTTGTCGCCAGATTAGATGAACATCCATCAGTAGGAGTAGCATACTGCCAATCTTGGGAAATTGATGGAAATGACAATATTCTAGGCTCTACAGAAAAGTGGACAGCAGACTTGGATGAAAAACGCTGGAAGAAAGACTTTATTAATAGCGGTAGAGATGAATGCAGCCGCTACTTGGTCTTTAAAACTACAATTCCCAATGCAAGCGCTGTTCTGATCAGACGGTCAGTGTACGAAAAAGTGGGAGGTGCAAATGAAGAAATGAGAATCAGTGGAGACTGGATGCTGTGGGTGAAAATGTTATTAAATTCTGATGTAGCGTTTGTGGCTGAACCACTTAACTACTATCGAACACATTTAGGCAGTGTAAGAAGTAGAACAGTCAAAAGTGGATTGCTTTTAGAGGAATCTTGCAAAGTTACTCGTTATATTATAAAGAACGTCCAAATTCCTAAAGAAACTTTAGAGAAAGTGTGTGATAGAATAGTTAATTGGTGGGTAGAGTGGATATTTTATTACAATATTCGCAATATATCGCTAACCAGTATAAATCAAATAATTTATGGAATTCTCAGCGATATAGATGCAGATGTCAAGCATCGATTTCTGAAAAACGTTGTTAAAGTGGTTAGGCGAAAATTTAGACTTAGAACGCGACTAACAAAGAGCTTAGGGCAACCTCAGTCCTAGCAGTTATCAATTTTAATATTCTACCGCACCGATCCCCTCAGCTCCCCTTAACAAGGGGGGCTTAATAAGAAGCAGTCTGTACCAGTCAGTTAAGAGTCAACACCCAGTTACGAGTGGGAGCATTTTTGCATTAGCTCAACATACTCTGGGCGCAGCTTCTCCCAGCTAAAGCGATCATAAATAGTTCGATGACGAAGATGGCGTTTAGCTAGGTCGTTAGATTCTGCTAGTGCTTGAGGCACCAAGCTTGCCAAACTACCTGGCAACTCGAAATTACCTAAATAACCCTCTCTTCCCAAGATAAAGTGAGTTACTTCATAGTCATGAGCTAAACACGGTAGACCATAAGACATTGCCTCTAAGAACACAAGACCAAATCCCTCACGGATGGAACCTAAGACAAAAGCATCTGCGCTCATATAGTAATCTGAAACCTCACTTCGAGCAACAGTTCTAACCTGGAAATTATCATTTCCTAACAGTTCATTGGCAAGCCGAACAATTCCTGGTGATTCATCATCTTGTTGACCTACTAGCAAAAGATAAGGACGGGGTTCAGGTAGACTAGCAATTTCGCGAATAACATAATCCATTCGCTTGTGAGATTTGTTAATAGCTGCTACTGAAAGAATCAAAGGTCGTAGTTTGGGTAGCTCCAGCTTCTGCCGCAAGGCTTCTCGTTCTCTCGGAACAAGTATCTGGAGTTCAGAAGACATGTGAATTCCATGAGGAATCAAACTTTGTTTCTCAGCCGGTACTCCTTCAGCTAAAGCAGTTTTTAAATGCATAGGAACAACTTGCTGTATGTAGTTCCAACGGTAGAAACAACTGGGTAAACAGGGGCCCCCATTACAAAATAGAAGCTTATAATTTTGCTTTGTAAACTGCCGCCAACGCCAAAGCAAAGTGCCCAAATTTACATCTAGGAAGTAGATGACGTCTGGTTTTTTAAGGTATATATGTGGCAAAAGACTTAAGAAGAATGATACCTGTTCGAGAAAGTAAGGATCCTTTCTCTCAGCTCTTCTAAAGACCTTGCTGATTTGCATAGTCACCTGATGTTGACGTGGTAGATTTCCTAAGGGAATCTCCTTTTTGGCAGCACTTCCACCACCCTTAAAAAGGGTGATGTCGAGTGAGTCAACCTGCGCTAATGCGTTAAAGCATTCTTGATTCCAAGCCTCAATACCGCGCTTAATGTGGCCGAGACCTGGAGAAACAATAAAAACTTTAATCATGAATAATTAACACTTTAAGACTAGTGAAGATCTGCTTGTGTTGGAACACCTAACGTGCGGCGGCGCAAAGTGCGAGTCAGCGATCGCACTCCATCGTAGCTTTGAGGGCCAAACCACCGCATCATCGCGATCGCCAGACTCAACCGCATAAATTTCTCAGAGTAGCAGACTTGAGAATGGTGTAGGAGAGCTTGCTGACGGAAGTGAATTGCTCTTTTGTAGTCCCGCTCATCTATACAAAGCCATGCTAAGCCGAGATTGATGCTGGCATAGCTGCGGTTTCTCAAATAAAGCAGGTCCAACGGAACAGACTGAAATGTCTTTTCAATAACTATGCGAAGACTTTGAAGCATCCTCTGGCGGTTTTTAGACATGCTGGTTGGATGCTGTCGATATAGGGTCAAAGGTTCTTTAACCGCTGCAAAAGGATAGTGAACAGCGATCCGAAGCCACATATCCAAATCCTCCGCAGAAGTTAAACTCTGGTCAAACAAACCGGCAGTTTCAAAACAGCTACGGCGAACCATAGCCGAACTTCCACTAGAAATAACGTCAGCTTCAAGAAGTTGCTGCCATACATCCCCCTCTGCCTGAGAAGCAAACATTCTCCCCGTGGGATTGTCCTGCTCGTCAACCAAAGTTGTCCAGGTATAGACTACACCTACTGCCGATTTATCTTCAAAACAACGTACCTGTTTTTCTAGCTTGGTTGGTTCCCAGAGATCGTCAGCATCCAAAAATGCAATATATTTTCCTTCAGCATGCTCAATTCCTGTGTTGCGTGCTCCTGACAATCCTCGATTCTCCTGGGAGATTAGCTTTACTCGCGGGTTTGTGACTTGAGCAGCCCATTCCACAATTCCATCCGAGCTGCCATCATTGATGATCAGCACTTCAAAGTCAGTGAAAGTCTGCCTCAAAACGCTCTCCAGAGTCTTTGGCAAGTAGACCATCGCATTGTAGGCAGGAATAACAACAGAAACTCTTGGCATATTTAAGCTCCTCGAAAGTGAACAGGTTGTGGCATCGGCACCTTCTGCTTCAAGAGAAAGTCACGCAGCTGCTTGCCAATTGCCTCAGGCGAAAAGGACATCTCTACCCGACAACGCGCCCGCTTGCCCAACTCGCGTCCCCAAGCCTCATCATCCAGAACCCGACCAAGCGCCAACGCCAGTGCCTCCGAATCTTCCCGTGGCACGACCAAACCACCTGAAGCTTCACCTCCTTCGAGAATGTCGGGCACACCAGGCGCATCGGCGGCGACTACAGGCAAACCGCAGGCCATCGCCTCAATCGGCGCGATGGGAAAGCCTTCTTGTCGGGATGCCAGGGTATAAACGTCTGCGGCTGAGAGGTAACGCCGAATCGTGGTGCGGTCGTGGACAAACTCATCCAGCCACATCACCCCCCGTAACTCCATCGCGGCAATACATTGACGCAGTTTGTCTGAGTCAGGACCTGTCCCCACTAATAGAAGACGTAGGTCTTTATCAGGGCGATCGCGACAGATTTGATCCCAAGCAGCTAACAAAATATCTAGCCCCTTGCGATGAAAATCAATACGCCCGTGACACACCACAACCCGAGCAGTGAGTGGGATGCCGATCACCGCTCGGGCTTCACCACGATCGGTCGCCTGCCATGTCACCGTATCCATAGGGTCGAAAATCCGGGCGATCTTGGCAGACGGCAATCCATATCGCTGCTGCACCCGCTGGACCTCTTTTTGCGTCGAGATGATCGCACCCGTACAGCCCCGAAATGCCAGCTGTCGCAGCGGGTATTCGAGGAAGCTCTGCGTTTCGTCGCCTCCTTGGAAGGTCGCGAATACCGGCAAACGTGCCAACTGCCCTAAAAGTACGCAGGTATCGAAGCGAGCGTATTCATACTCCTGGCACAAAATTGCCTCACACCCCTCACGTCTTAGCTCGCGAACAAGCGATCCTAGAGGCGTGGAAAGATAAGTCCCGACGCTCTTAGCTAGGTCCTTGGGTTTTGTCAGTAGGGAACGACGAGTGCTGTTGGAGTCGTGGATATCCTTAAATGACTGACCCTCGCCGCCGCCGTAGAGCTTGAGTATTCTACTTCGAACAGCACGGTAGGCAAGATAGCTTTTAGGAGCAGGCAAGGCGCAAATCGTAGTACCAGTGGGCAGATGGATAAAGCGCGATGGTTTAGTAACACGGGCCGAAATGCAGAACAGCACCGTCCTAACGCCAGCTCTGTTCAGAGCATTGATGTAGCCGAACATCCAGCTGCCAACAAACTCATGACAGTAAGTTTGAAATGAGATATTGATGTGGTCCAAAAAATCGTCGATCAGATCCATACAGTGCAGTAGAGCGATCGTTGGTGGCTGGATTTCGGATAGCAACTCTTGGTTTGAGTCACGCTGGGCGATTTGATAGTTCAGCATGGTTTGAACTCCTATTTGATGATGAGAGGTTACTGATGCTCAGCTGTTGAAGTAGAGACGCGCCACGACGCATATTTCCTAAAGTGAAATCGCCTAACCTTTGAAATCCATCGCCGTAGAATGTAAGTCATCGCCAGCACTCTGCTGTAGCCGATAGGCCCTAACCATTGCATAGCGGCGATCGCTAAGCTCAGACGAATGTACTCACCAGAGTAACGGAGCTGAGGATAGTGCCCCACAGCTGAGGCGCGAAAATGAATTGCATTCTTATAGTCGCGATCGCTACTTTGTAAACATTTCCAGGCAAGACGCAGGCTGGCATGACCATAGCTGCGACTTTTCAGATACAGTAGCTCTGGTGGTGCAGTCTGAAATGCTTTCTCAATCACGAGCCGAAAGGCTTGTTCGATTGATTGCCAATTTTTAGACGTGTTGTTAGGGTGCTGTCGATAGCGCATTAAGGGTTCTTTAATCACTGCAAAAGGATAACGAGCAGCGATGCGAATCCACATCTCCCAATCTTCTACATCAACAGGACAGACATCTCGAGGTGAAAAGACTCCAACCTCAAAACAGCAGCGACGGACCATCACTGAAGAACAAGCTACGGTATTTCGCTCAACCAGTTGCTTCCACACGTTACCCTCAGCATTAGAGGACATCACTCTACCTGTAGGCTTACCCTCCCAATCGACTATAGCCATCCAGGTATGTACCAAACCCACGGTTGGATTATCCTCCAGACAACGGACCTGTTTTTCTAGCTTTGTCTGCTCCCACAAGTCATCAGCATCTAAAAATGCCACATATTCTCCTTGAGCAGCGGCGATACCTGTGTTGCGTGCTACAGATACGCCTTGATTTTCTTGTGAAATCAGCTTCACTCGGAGGTCTGTCACTTCGTTCACCCACTGCCGAATTGAGTCTGAACTGCCATCATCAATAATCAATACTTCAAAATCTATAAAGGTTTGCTGCAAAACGCTCTCCACAGTTTGTGGAAGGTACTTCATAGCATTGAAAGCTGGAATGACAACGGAAACTTTCGGCATGTCTCAAACCTCTAGAATTGCTTGCTAGTCTTTGGATTACAACATCGAGCCACTAAAAAACTTTTAATCTATTTTCTTCATTCTGTTCTTGGGTGCATAAAAAGCTCCATCTTTTGTCTCACGCACCAAAACATAGTACCTGCCTAAGGCTCGCATAAAGTTTTCTGTGAACCTACCATCAGAAGATGCTTGAGGAGCGGAAGTATAAAGTAAACCTTTAAGGTAATGAGCATCTAAAGGGTGATACAGTTGAATAATGTTAAAATCACCCGATTTAAGACGTTCTAAAATCTCTTCCTCCTTTATCTTCCCTGTAATTGCCATTTGACTAGTAAGAAATGGATCGTATTTAAAAGACTTTCCAGAATAAAAACAGAGCAGTAGGCTTTCACAAACTACTGGTTCTTTTCGACCAGCTAGAAAAGCTGCATCTTCAAGAAAAATTCCTTCTGATGTTTTAAGCTGGGAATAGCCAACAATTTTGTTTTGAACAACGTTTTTAATTGTCGTAGTGAAGATTCCTAAGCTCAGAAGAATTGAAAGCCACGGATAGATCATCCTAACGATAATCTGTAGCTGAGTTGTCCGCAGATACCATAGAAGCATACCTGCTGCAATGGATGTACTGACAAAAACATCGAAAAGCATGTTCACATTTGTTCCTTCTCCACCTAAAGCGAAGAAGCCGAACACGATAGAGAATAATAGATAGACAGAGGTGATCCTGAGGCGCTTCTCCTTAAAAAAGGCATAAACTCCCCAAGGAATGGCGATCGCTAAGGGAGCAACTAACCTAATGCCAAAATGTCTTCCAACACTTACAAACCTTTCCCAGCTATAGCCACGGCCAACGCTTAACTGATTTAAGAAGTCAGCACCACAGGTCATTTGAGTAATGATAGTAAAGCTGCCTAAGAGCAGTACAAAATAGCCGATCCATTTGAATAGACTGCGACGGTGACAGAGTAGTAAGTCTGCTGTAATAGCAATAGGAACTGGTAGTAAAATGTGCTTAATAAACAGTCCAAGGGAGATGAGAAGAGCGACTAGAAGCAACCGACGATTTTTACTACTTTGAATGTATACTAAAAAACCACCAAACACGAACACATGAGCAAGCAGTTGTGGATCGTCCTGCCCGACGTATGCTCTACCTTGAGCAACAAACAAACCCAAGCAAAAAACGCTAGCAAAAACAGCATCATAAACTTCTCCTCCAAGCTTCTTGGCCACGTAGCCTACACCTAGAGAAATTAGCAGCAGCGAAATAAGAGAAATGTACCGACCTGCAAATAGGAGATCACCTAGTAGCGTGCCGAAAGTACCAACAATGTAAAAAGATAAAGGAGGATAGTTAACTGGCGTCCATTCGTTTTTGCCATTGTATAGAAGCTGTCCAGACATAGCTTCAGCGGTGTGATAGACATTCCAACCCTCGTTGTAGCCATTATCAACTTTGAATCCGATTGTTAAAATAGGATGTATGAGTAACAATAAAGTGGCTGTAGTGAGTAGGTACAGGCTCAGCCATTGCCATAGCTGAACCTCTTTTATTCTTGGAGCGATCATTTTCGTAGTCATTCTATAAATAACTAAAGACACCGCACGTTATGCGTGAAGGTTGTTGCCGTTAGCGTTACTTGTCGCTGCTGCTAGTTCTAAAGCATCCACTTCTTCTACAGAAGTTGGAGTTATATCTATGATGCGAATAACTCTAGCTGGGTTCCCTACAACTACAGCTCTCGCAGACACATTCTTGACAACCACAGAACCAGCTCCGATCACAGCGTGATCGCCAATTGAAATTGAGCCTAGAATTACAACATTGGAACCAATTTCCACATCGTTTCCAATTTTGGGCGAGCCACTGCAAGAACCATCTGGCAGTTTTCTGTTGCCAATTGTTGTCGAATGCCTTAGGGTACAATTTGCACCAATAACAGTTTCCTGATTTACAACCAAGGCTAGACCATGCTGAAGCTTAAGATTTGGTCCTATCTGCGTGTCCCAAGGTAACTCAACGCCCAACGCCCACTCTGCTACAAGCTGATAAAGAATACGTGAAGAAATAGAGATCAGAGGTATTCGTAAACGACCAAATGTTTGTGCTGAGCGGAATAGTAATAATATCAAACGTGACTTAAAGCTGGTTGCGCTATTAACTTGCCAATCCTGAAGAATGTAATCAATGTCGCTCATTTTCATGACAATTCCAAATTCTACGCTTACTCAGCAGACACTTCGCCATAAAATGACGGTTCCTTTCGTGTCGGATTTTCCGCAGGTTGCTGCTCATTCCAATCCCATCCGGCGATCGCAAATACAGGCCACCAGTAGAAAAAGAGTGTTGTGTGACTCCAGATGTTCTCAGTAGCCATGCCTGCCGGTATGGCTAACAAAACAGCCAACAGGATCAAACACAAACTACGCTGCGCACCTCCATAAGGTGCATAACGGATCAGCCGGACGAGACGTACAACCTGAGCCACGAAAAAGCCGATAAAAGTTACAAAACCGACAATTCCTCCCTCTACCAAAGCCCGGATGTAATCGTTGTGGGGAAGAAACCCATTGCCTGCTGCTGGGATACTTAATCCCAAACCGTAGCCGAGAAATGGGTAAAGCTGCCAGCGAGTGAGTTCTAAATACCATTGGGAGAGCCGCCAGTTAAAACTATTGTCGTCTCCCTCTGACAACAATATTGCCCTCCAGATATCAATATCCGGATTTAGGAGCGGTGTGTTAGCGATCGAACCGAGGCGGTGCTGCCCAAACTCTGTACTGCCAAACAGACCTATGACCAATGCAAATAGAAACACCCCGCCAATCAAGCTAGGTAGGCTCAGTCTAGGGGCAATCAAAACCAGAACAAACACAGCAAGCATAGTCAAGCTAAACAGGGACTTGGTACCCACATAGAAAAAAGCAAGTACGCCTAGCAACAGCAGCCAAGGCCAGCGTCGCTTTGATTGGCCTAGCTTCCAAATGGTCAGACCGATGAACAGAAACAAAAAAGTTGCAAAGGTGTTGGCGATCGGAAAAGTTCCTGTGATGCGAGATTCTCCCGCAGAATCATGCGTCCCAGATACATCTACACCACCCGACAAGGAAGGCAAGAACACCTGCATTGACGCTACTGTGATTGGTAAGACGAGACTAAAGAACAGAAAAGAGATTGCCTGCTCAGGAGGCATCCGCTCCTTGAGCTGCATTACCAGTAAGTAGACCATCAGCCAAGAAAATAGCCGCACCCACTCCCGTAGACTGTCTAGCAGATACGAGGCATCTAGTCCCAACCCTCCTAAAGGCAGGAGTATGACCCATAAGCCTTGTAGTGCCACCCAACCAGTCAAGAACCACCAGAAACCGTCGGTGCGCACAGTTCGACCTGTCAGCAACATCACCGTCACATAGAGCAAAACTAGGGCGTCCAGCCCGACGGCAAATGCAGATGGTATCTGCTGAGCCGAGAACATATCGAGAGAGCTACGTAGGATCAATACTCCCAGTCCTACCTGTTCAAAGTTGGCAAAGAAGTAGATGACTGTGGCTACTGCACCTACAGCTAAGCCTAGATAGAGGGCATGGGCGCCTACAAGTAGTCCTGCGGCTGTGCCAATTAACACACCCCCCACACCAACCCAAACCGCTAGCCGAGAGGAACGTCCCCAGGGGTCATTAGTTAGCATTATCTGTTAGACCTCAAACCCGTTACAGAACTTTTAGCGTCTGGCTTCAGATAAGCCAGACGCTTTAGGGATTTGCTGATGGGTTGGTAACCCTTAACCGGATAGCGGTCATACTTTTTAGTCTGGTTCGTCATTCCATTAGCAACGACTCCCAGCATCGGCACGCGGTTACTCTTTAAGTGTGATACTGCTTGGAGTAGCATTTCTCGCGGCGTGAAGTTCGGACGTGTAATCAGCAACAGACCATCACTATAGGAACTTAACGTCGCAGCATCAGCACAACTGCTGACTGGCGGCGTATCTACAATAACGAGGTCGTAGTGGGCAGCAGCCTCCGCCAACAAAGCTTCCATAGCAGCTGACTCAATTAACTGCGAAGGCCGGGTGTGAAGTTCGCCACAGGTCAACACCGAGAGGTTCTCAACGTCTGTTTGTTGCACCACCTGAAGCAGGGATTTGTATCCCTCAATTGCGTCTGTCATGCCTGAGTGGGCAGGCAGGTTAAACAGACGGTCCTGGGTAGGCCGACGCAAGTCTGCATCAATAATCAGTGTCCGCCGACCCAACATTGCTGACACCGCAGCTAAATGAGAAACCACTGCTGACTTACCCTCGCCGGAGAGAGTGCTGCTGACAACAACCAGTTTTACCTTCTGAGAACTACGATTTAGCGCCTTGAGGAGTGTGCGATAGGGCTCGACCAAGCCAACATCATCCAGGAATGAATCGGGTTGCCCAAGCTTAAGTGCAGCGGCAGGCAGTGTTGGCAATACTCCCAGCACTGGCAGCTTCAGCAGTTCCTCAGCTTCAGACGCATCGCGCAGTGTATTATCTGTCACCTCCAGCAGCAGGACAACACCCATAGCTAAGATGATGCCAAATACAGCACCCCCTAGCAGCACGACCGAGCGCTTGGGCGACTGAGGTAACAAGGGTAGTTGTGCCTGACCAATAATTTGGATATTGCTGACCAGTTGGTTTTCAGCAATGCGAGCCTCCTCCAGTTTGGTTTGTAGCAGCTTCAGAGAAGCTTCAGCCTCTTCCCGGCGGCGAGTTAGAGTCGTTAGCGGCTGCTGCTTAATTGGTAGTTCAGTGAGACGGTTTTGGAGGTTGACTCGCTCAGCTTGCACAACGTTTAGCTTATTTTCAAGCGCTACGCGATCAATATTGTTGCTGATGAATTTGGAGGCGAGATCTTTGCTCACATCATCAGATGCTATTCTGCTAGGAGGCAAGTCCTGACCGTTAGGCGATATGAGCGCACTCTGCTGCCTGTACAAGGCGAGCATAGCGTCCCGCTGATCGATGAGCGATTGCAGAGTTGGAACGTTTTCTTTGAAGTGCGATCGCATTTCGACAACCTTAGCATCCAACTCTGCCAACTTGGTTCGTAACTGCTTGAGTGCATCGTCTTGACCAATACGTGCGCCTGCATAAGCATCCTTGGGCGTCTCTGCATCTGTCACCTGCCGCAGTGAAGCATCCCGCGACTTTGCCTCTTGGAGTTCGGCAGACAAAGTGCGCTCTTGCTCTTCCAAAGTGGCCAGACTATCTACTAAGCTCTTGGTTTGGTCCTCAAGAGAGATCACGCCACTAGCCTGTCTATACTGGTCTTCAGCAGCTTCAGCCTTGTTCAGCTTCTCAATCTGCTTAGGAACTTCATCTGCCAAAAATGTCCGGACTGAGTGAGCTTCCAATCGGGTTGTTTCCGAATTCTCCTCAACCATGGCATCAGCAACGGCATTAAGCAGCTTGGCAGCTAATACTGGGTCTCGGTTTTGATAGCTCAGCTC
>CAXUIV010000089.1:0-11234 GCA_964250875.1 uncultured bacterium | reverse complement strand
CCTCCAGCACTTCTGGATTGCCAATATCACCGGCATGAAGAATCAGATCAGAACCTGTTAAAGCAGCGATCGCTTCGGGACGCAAAAGCCCATGAGTGTCAGAAATGACTCCAATCTGTGTTGCCATTTTTCTTTCAACGCCGATGGTGGCTTGCTGTTAGACGATATGCCAGGATATTAGTATCCTAATGATAGGCACAAAAACTTGAAATAGCCGTAGATGCAATCAATGTAGAAGTTCCTGAGGCACAGGCAGATCTTGCAGAATTGCTCCGTCGGGTATCGTTGGGACAAGGGGTGATTATTTCCCAATCAGGTACGCCCATTGCCCGTTTAGTGCCAATTACCGAGCGATTACCTCCTCGGATTCCAGGGCAGGACAAAGGTAAAGTTGTCATTGCCCCTGACTTCGAGGATGATCTGCCAGAGAGCGTGCTAAATGATTTTCTTAGATCAGCAGATTAGCCAGAATTAGAGCATTACTGAATACTCAGGTATTGGGTGCATCCCAGTTATGCAAATATATTCCTTCTGCGGCGTTCTGGTGCAGCGACTTGTTAGGATGCGGTGCTACTTAGAACCAAGAACTATTCGTAGCGTGCTTTCTTGGATTTGATTACATCGAGCACATCGCCATGTTTTTGTCCCTCAATAACATCCTTGAGATGAATTTGCCCATCAACATACTGAACATGGATGCGCCAGCCTGAAATTTTATCAATGTCAGCACGGTAGATCGCCTGCTTTACACCTTTTACTTTGTGCAACCTCGTTTTTGGAAATGTTCTTGTTCTATGGCACTCGTTATCCTCAAGCTCTGCTAATGCCTCAAGAAAACTAATCTTCAATTGGTCATCTGAAGATTTTCATTGCTTGATAGATAATGCCGTATTCATCACAAAGAGTCAGGGTTTGTGACATAAATGAATTTACGAGATCTAGGCAGCTTCTCGCTCATGATGGAGTATTTCTTGATACAGGGATTCCGCTATTCCTCGGTATGCGTTATCAAGATCATCATGTTTGACTACTCGGAAAAGAGTAAAAATAACTTGCCCAAAAATAGGATCTTCGTCAACTGTCAAAATTACCCTTAGCTTTTGCGAAACCTTTAACGTATACAGGGAAGATTCATACCCATTCAACCCTGACAATAGAGGAATGCGACGCAGCTTTCGATAAACATCAGCTTTTTGAGTTGGGAAGAGACTAGCACAATCATTGATTTTTTTAACTATTACAGCTTTTTCGTCCTTACTCAGTTTTTCAAGATCCTTCTCAAAACTCTTGGTTGACTCAATTAGAATGTCCACGTCACGAACCGCCTATCTGTACTAGCTACTTACTTTTAGCCTTTAGCATAGCAACAAAGCCTTGTCACTTTAGAGAATTTGGCGAGAATTTAATACATAGCTTGGCTAGATGGTACGGAAAAACCGCCGCCTCTAAAGAATGGAACAGCCTAACGTTCGTGTTCAGCGGCGGCAGGTGACCTTTGCATCACGACCAAGATATCTCGTCCGTCCGCTGCAACACGATTGTTAGAACACGAAATGCGCTGCCATGGCTTTGTCAAAGCACCCGGTCTAAAACACTGTTCACCGGATATTAACGAAAATCTACAGGAGGAAGATTTTTGTAGTCTGAGGAACATATCTTGGTCGAGGCTAAACATAGTCTTTATCATGGCGTACCTGACGGCCTCTTCCCCATGGATCTAATAGTTAACTCAAGCGAAGCAGCTATCGAGGAAAATCTGAAGCAATTTCTCCTGGTGCTCATAGTTTCCTTAAGTGTTGCAACGCTTCCGAGAATCTTTAGTTGGTTTCGCCAAATTCCCTACACCTTACTGCTGGTCATTGTTGGATTAGGTTTAGCGGCAGCGGATGTTCGGTTGGTTAACCTTTCGCCCGGATTGATTCTGCTGATTTTTTTACCACCCCTGTTGTTCGAAGCCGCCTGGAATATGAAGTGGTCGGACTTGCAGCGGGACTCCATTCCAATTGGTCTTTACGCTGTAGTCGGTGTAGTCATATCAATTGGGGTAGTTGCTTTGGGACTAAATCAACTGGCATCGATTCCGCTTGTGACTGCCCTGTTAGTTGGGGCGAGTGTAGCAGCGACCGACTCAGCTTCCGTAATCGGCTTGTTCCGTGAACTAGGCGCACCTAAACGTCTAACTGCCCTGATGGAGGGAGAGAGTTTATTCAATGATGGTGCGTCTGTAGTCGCCTTCGGTTTGCTGTCAGGACTAGCTACAGAAACCACTGAGTTTCACCTTTCCACCATTCTATCAAACTTCCTTACTGTCACTGGCATTGGGATTGGGGTGGGAGGGCTAATTGGTTTTGGAATTTCCTTGTTCACTCACCGACTGAATTTACCGTGGGTAGAGCAATCTTTGACTCTCGTCTCCGCCTATGGCTCATATTTGCTGGCTGAAGAATTAGGTGGATCTGGAGTCATTGGAGTTGTCACAGTTGGGTTAATTTTGGGGAACTTTGGCTCTCGGCTCGGCATGGAGCCACAGACACGTTTGGCAGTAACTGAATTTTGGGAATTTCTGACCTTTTTTGTCAATTCAATTGTCTTTCTGCTGATCGGCGATCAAATTCATTTTGGCAGGCTGCTCCAGAATTTGCCAACTACTGCAATAGCCCTTGGATCCGTCATCCTAGGACGAGCGATCGCGATCTATGGTTTGGGAGGCTTGAGCAATTGCGCCAACTCAAATATTTCCTTACGAGAGCAAACTGTGCTGTGGTGGGGAGGGTTACGGGGTGCTGTCGCAATTGCCTTAGCTTTAAGCGTACCTGCCTCGCTGCCAGGACGAGAAGAAATCATCGCCAATGTGTTTGGGGTAGTACTGTTTACACTTTTGCTTCAGGGTTTAACAACCAAACTTCTACTGGAAAAATTAGGGCTTTTAGATCGGCAGTTTCTGCCTCAGAAATATTTGGAGGCTGTTGCTCGTCGGGATGCGCTACATCAAGTTCTCAAGCACTTAACTGAAGTAGAAATTCAACCGGAAATCGAGCCAGAGCTTCATTATTACCAGATAGCCCTAATTCAAGAGCAGCTCGACAAATTTCAGCAGGACATTGATCAGTTGCGACAAGATCCTCAACTGCGTGCCTTTACTATTAAACAACAGCGAGAGAAACTGCTGGCCATTGAAGCAGACACTTATGCTAAGCTGCTTCGATCTGGCTGGTTAAAAAATAAACTCTCGCCTTTGCTTCAGAACGTCTTTGAAACTGTAGAGCAGAAGATTAGCCACTAGCTTATCCACTATCTGTCATAGATAGCATGTACAAAGAATGGGGCACCTCCCGCCAATAGCCGCATGTGTTCAGGATTCGATCGACTGCAAGAATAGGTACAGTGCTGGGTATGGCAGCAACAACGGACACCGCGATTGCTACACTATGGCACAATGACAGATAAAAGATAAAACAATTAAGAGTAATCCTTACCGTCTATCATCCCCTATGCAAGTCAAAGAGCTGACAATTGAAGAACTCAAGCTTCTGATTCAGGAAACCGTTGCCGAAACGATTAAGTCTTTACTGGTGGATCCTGACGAAGGCAAACAATTAAAGCCAGCAGTGAAGCAACAACTGCTTGACTCTTTACAACGTACTCAAGCTGGAGAACGTGGAATTCCCGCTGAGGAAGTAGCAAAGAAACTAGGGCTAACTTGGTAATGAGCTACAACATTGAGTTCAAGCCCGATGCAACAGTTGGGCTTGAAGCTCTTACTTCGACTATTCAGGAACGCATTCTGCGTAAAATTCGCTGGTTGTCTGAGAATTTTGAGGAAGTAGCTCCTCAAGCTTTGACTGCTGATTTGAGTGGCTTGTTCAAACTTAGAGTTGGAGATTACCGGGTTATTTATTCTTTTGATACTGAAGCACAACTCATTACAATTCATAATGTTGGGCATCGTCGTGATATCTACAGTTAATAATCACTTGTCACTAGAAGCTCTCTTCGTTCGGCACAGTCACAAACTTGGAGCAGGGTAATCTAGATATACAGAACGCATAGGGCACAGTTCACAAGATGGTTTCAGATTGAGTTCAATCTAGACATCCATCCCCAAGTCTTGCAGTCGTTGGGCCAATTCTCCTGCCCGTTGCTCTGCCTCTCCTGCCCATTGTTTTTCTTGCTCTACCTGCCGGAGTGCCAGGTTTTTCGCTTGTCGCTCCTGCTCGGTATCAGTCAGCACCCAGTTGCCCTCAGCGTCATACCAGCGCAACCACGGTCGCTCAATTCCCTGATATTCTCCGTTTCTGTGAACATCTGCGACGGCGGATAGCAACGAGAACGACAGGTAAGCGTCAGTAATTGAGGTTGCAGATCGTGAAATTCGTCAGGCAAACCAGGCTCCTCCGGATCTTCACTGGGCAGATTATACATGGTAGGCAGCGTTTCTCTGGGAGAGCGGGGTGGCTCGGTCTGCTTAACCTAAGGCTTGACCTGGAACATAGCTTTTATCACCTTAACTAGCTACATATTAACCACTCCCGTTGAAATCTTGTTCCCCCTTTGCCCTTTGCCCCATGCCCCATGCCCTTCATTTATAATGACGAATAAGTTCTGCCACAGACCAAGCTTGGGCGATCGCTCCTTGAGGTAAATGAGGCGGATCGCCATCAAAAATTTCGGAAACAGAGCCAATACAGGCTTGATGCTGGAAATGATCAAGCAGAGGTTGCCAGTCGAAGGGCAGAGGTTCTGAGTCGTAGAATCGCTCCCAAGCACGCACAAACGCCCCAATTAGCCAGCTCCAAACTGTACCCTGGTGGTAGGCGCGATCGCGATGCTCAGGGTTTCCTGCATAGTTTCCTACGTATTCTGGGTCAGATGGGGCAAGACTGCGAAGACCGTAGGGTGTGAGCAAGCGGCTCTTGGCGAGTTGGAGTACCTGACGTGCCTGCTCAGTTGGAAACCCGCAGTGGTACAAAGACAAAGCTAAAACTGCATTTGGGCGGATCTGGGCATTGAGGCGATCATCTGGTTCAATAGTGTCGTAAAAGTAGCCAGGATTGGGATTCCAATATCTTTGCAGTGATGCCTTTACCTGTTCTGCCTGCTGACTACAGCGTCGAGATTGATTGGTGAGGCGTACTGGATCAGCAACTGCATCCTTAGCTAACCGTTCTGCCCAGTCACTCACCCAACACAAAGCGGAGTACCAAAGGGCGTTAATTTCTACCGGCTTACCGATGCGAGGCGTGACGGGCTGCCCATCGACAACCGCATCCATCCAGGTGAGCGCTACACCAGGGGCTTCCCAACTGATCAGTCCATCACGGGCATCAACGTGGATGTTGTAGTGAGTGCCAGTTGTGAAGGCTTTGTAGATTTGCTGCACCACTGGGTACTGATCAACTAAAAAATCCCAATCTTGTGTCGCTTCCAAGTAAAGACCCAGAGTTTCAATCCACCAGAGCGCTGCATCAATGCTGTTGTAGATTGGTTCTGCATCCGCATCCGGAAACGTGTTTGGAATCAAACCGTCGCGGCAGTAACGTCCAAAAGTTTCTAGCAACCCTTTTGCTAACGCAAAGCGTCCTGTCGTTAGCGCCACTCCGGGTAAGGAAATCAGTGTATCGCGTCCCCAGTCGTTGAACCAATGATAACCAGCGATGATGCTGGGTCCGGCAATTGAAGTCCGGTAGACAATGAACTGGTCGCTTGCTCGCAGGAGTTGCTCCCGTATTTGGGATTTTGGGTGCGGTAAGCTAAAACTGTTGGCCAATCGTTGTTGCTCCGACTGCACGGCTTGTTGAAAGGTGGTGGAGGTGAGAGGAGGTTGGGATTCGGGCCATCCTACCCTTGCTTCTAGCGTTAGGGCAGCTCCTGTTTCTAGCTCTACCGTTAAGTAGCCGGGACTGTATAGGTCTTCATGATCGCCCAAGCCTCGTCGCGTCTCTTCCGGTAAGTGATAGTCCCAATACCAAACTCCGTCTGGTCGGTAGTAACCATTGCTCCAACGCCATTGCCAGGGCGTTCCGGTCCAGTCAGGACGAATTGCCTGTAAGCAGACTTGCTGTTGCCCCACCAGTTGAGAAAACTGTAAATCTGGTTCTGCTCTTTGCTGATGGTGAAAGTCGCGATCGCCAATGACTGGTCGCAGCTTTAAAATTGCTCCACCACTGCCTTCATAGCGATACTGAATCAAGATGCGGTTATCAGACATGTGAGGGTTGACAGAACAATCTCCATCCGCCCTCCGCACCCCGCACTCCGCAGCACCTCCATACGGCATCACCATTTGTCTGGTGAGCTGCCAGTTGTCTTCACCCCAAGTCCAAGTGGGAACTGGCTCAAGTTCAAAACTGCGCAGCAGCCGATATCCTGTGGGATCAACTGTGCCACTCGCCCAGAAGTTCGTTTCTAGCGCTATAACTTTACCTGCTACTTCTAAGCTGGAATCCAGATGCGAAAGCAGCAGTGTGCGCCGACTAGGTGGGTCAAGGGCGGCAATTAACCAGCCGTGGTATGTGCGGGTACGGGCATCTGAAACCGTACCACTGGCAAAACTACCCAACCCATTGGTCAGTAACCATTCTCGCGTGTCTAAATCAGCCATATTCTACTCAAAATCGTTATGACTATGATATAGTCGTAACAGTTCGTAAGAGATTTGTTGGAGCGATCATAAGATTTGTCTCCAATTACCTTAACTGCAATTCAGCACAATTAGCAGTCAAGGCGATTCAGCACAATCGATTGCACTAAATGCAATTTAGCAATACCAATTGCACCCTCACTCAAGGAGAATTAGTTTATGACCCTGACCTACGCAGCAGAAGGATGTCTACGGGTTGGCCAAAGTGCCCCAGAATTCACAGCAACGGCAGTAGTCGATCAGGAATTTAAGACCATTAAATTGTCTGACTATCGCGGCAAGTATGTCGTTCTATTTTTCTACCCACTAGACTTTACATTTGTTTGCCCAACTGAAATTACAGCATTCAGCGATCGCCACGAAGACTTTAAACGAATCAACACTGAGATTCTTGGTGCATCCGTTGATAGCGAGTTTTCCCACTTAGCCTGGATTCAAACCGATCGCAAAGCCGGTGGTGTCGGTGATCTCAACTACCCCCTCGTTTCTGATATCAAGAAAGAGATCAGCGCTGCATACAATGTTCTCGATCCAGAGGCAGGAGTAGCCCTCCGGGGTCTTTTTATCATCGACAAAGATGGTATTATTCAGCACGCGACCATTAACAATCTATCCTTTGGTCGTAACGTTGATGAGACCCTACGGACTCTACAGGCAATTCAGTATGTGCAATCTCATCCGGATGAAGTCTGTCCAGCCGGTTGGCAGCCAGGAGACAAGACAATGGTTCCTGACCCAGTTAAGGCAAAAGTCTACTTTGCCTCTGTTTAGACTTAAATAGTAAGTATAGATGAAAGGTGAAATGAAGAACTTTATTTCACCTTTCTCCTTTTATCGTCTGCACTAAAGTACATAAGGCTTTCCCTCTTACCAAATACATTGAAGTTATGCTGATATCCAGGGATTTTAGCGGTCTAATAAACGAGCGATTCTTCCGTAATCTTCTCCCTGTTCCAGCTACGAATCGTCTAATCTTGAAAGAGACGACTCCAGATTTTCAACTGCCAGATATTACCAACGGTCGGTTAGTAAGACTATCGAATTATAGAGGGAAGCAACCCGTTGTGCTTGCCTTTACTCGTATCTTCACTGAGAAGCAGTACTGCCCTTTATGCTTTCCTCATATCAAGGCTATGAATGAGAGCTACGAGCAGTTTATTAAGCAGGGTATAGAAGTTTTAATGATTACTAGTACTGATGAACGGCAGAGTCAAACGGTCATCAAAGATCTAGGTTTGAGAATGCCGTTGCTTAGCGATCCGAGTTGTCGTGTCTTTCGTACATATAGTTTAGGGCAAGCACTGGGGGCACCCTTACCAGGGCAGTTTGTGTTAGACCGGCAGGGCAAACTTGTGTACAAACATTTGTTTTCCTTCCTTTCTAATAATGCAAGCGTTGAGAGGCTGTTAGGGGTGGTTGGATGAGTTTGAATTTTTAATCAATAACTCTCGCAAAGGCGCATCAGCGCAGCGAAGGCGTTAGGCGCAAAAGCAAGAGGTATGACTTTGGCTTGGCGGCTTGGCGTCTTGGCGAGATAAAAAGCTAATATTTACAGTTTGACTTGCTGTAGGTTGCTGCGGGGATCATAGCTGCGGCTGTCGCGAATTTTCTCGTAGTAATCCCGCTCAATAGGGCTGAGATTTTTCGGTGGCATTATTGTCAAGCGAACAAGCTGATCGCCGCGTCCACCTTTGGGCTGAGGCCAGCCTTTGCCTCGTAGCCGTAGTGACTGTCCAGAGCGAATGCCCGCAGGAACATTCACTTTGACCATTCCATCAGGCGTCGGGACTTCAATTGAGGCTCCCAGTACAGCCTCATCCGGGGCGATTGGAACTTCACAAGTGAGGTTGTCTCCCTCAAACTGAAAGAATGAATGAGGTAAGATTTCTACCTTTAAGTACAAATCGCCTTGCTGCTTAGTATATGGATTAAACTGACCTTTACCTCTTAAACGAATACGACTACCAGGTTTGGCTCCAGGGGGAATGCGGACGTCAATAATCTCGCTGCCCAAGGCTAAGCGCTTCTGTACACCTTGGAACGCTTCAGCCAGACTGAGGGAAATTGCTGCCTCTGTATCCGGGACGCTAGCTGTGGTACCGTCAGAACCAGCAAAATCCTCGACACTGAACCCACTTGGTCTACCGCTAGAAGTGCGATAGGAGTAAGTCTGCCGACCACTGCGACCGGCGCTAGCGCTGGGATCTCCAAAGCGGCCTAGCAATTCATTGATGAACTCATCGAAACTGCCGTACTTACCGAATTCAAGGTCTTCAAACCCAACGTTACTGCCACCTCCGGATGGCCACCCTTGCCCAGTTTGCCCAGCTTGTTTCCAATACTGACCGAATTGGTCGTACTTCTGGCGTTTTTCTGGATCTGATAAAACTTCGTAAGCTTCGCTAACTTCCTTGAAACGAGCTTCAGCCTGCTTGTTGCCAGGGTTCATGTCTGGGTGATACTTTCGCGCCAGTCGGCGGAATTCTTTCTTGATCTCATCCGCACTGGCAGTCTTTCCAAGCCCTAAAATGGCGTAATAGTCTTTAAAATCAGTTGCAGCCATTAACCCCCTCCTCTAAAGATTCTTGTTATGTTTTTCTAAAATGTGAGCCACTGGATAGCGAGACAGAGTTTTAGCCTTTGATCATCAATTAGCTGGCAAAATCTTGTGCAGACTGACTCTGACCATAACCTATCAAAGACGCGAATGGGGTTACGTTCGGTTCCTGCTCACAGCGTGATCGCAATATCCGTACCGACTCCACTTGGAGTGAAGCGGACCAGACGGTCTAGCCCTTCGTGCATGGTTGGAGGGGCATCCCTGATCTGGCGATGCATGCGTAAAATGATTTCCTCTGGAACTACGCGATCGCGGTTGCGGTTTCGAGTCAAACACAGCCAGACGGGGGTATCTAACCACAGCCCAGTAATGTTGTTAAAGCCGGTAGCACGGGCTAGAGCAATCACCTGGCGACGGTGTCGGCGCTGGGCATTCGTGGCATCGTAGATTGCCTCTTGGGCAGACTGGCATGAGCGCCTAACGACCTGCTGGAACTGGCGCTGCACCTCACTCCAAACCAGCAGCCACGGTCCTTGCAGGGCTGCATCTCCAAACAATTGGCTGCGGATATCATCAGTAGATATCAACTGCCGCTGCGGGGATTTTACCAGCAACTGTTGCGCCAGAGTTGATTTGCCGCTGCCAGGAAGCCCAATGAGGAGAATCAGTTTAGCCACCTGATTTTAGATTTTAAATTTTAGATTCTAATCCAAAATCCAAAATTCTAAATGATCGTTCCATCCGCAATCACGGCATTCTTCAGCACCACAACAATACCGCTGCGGATGTAAAAACCCTGATTCTCGCGTTCAGCCTCTTCAACCCTATCCTTGTTGATGATTTGCACATTGCGACCAATGCAGGCATTTTTGTCAATGATGGCACGACGAATTGTTGTATTAGTATTAATACCTACTGGAATATCGCCGGTTTCGATGTGGCATTGGCGTTCGGCAAAGGGTTGGTAGTAGTCAGCGCCCATGACCAGGGTATCTTCAATGTTGCAGCCAGCTTCAACACGCGATCGCACCCCTAACACTGAATGAGCAATTCGGCACTCTTTTAAAATACAGCCATCCCCAACGATTGACTCTGTCACTTGGCAGTCTAAAAGCTTGCTAGGAGGCAAGTAGCGGGGGCGGGTGTAAATTGGGGCTTGTTCGTCATAAAAGCTGAAGGGCGGCTCAGGTTGCTGGGTTAGAGCTAAGTTCGCTTCATAAAACGCCTCGATAGTTCCGATGTCTTCCCAGTAGTCGTCGAACAAGTAGGCTTGAACGTTGTAGTTCTTTGCCGCGTCGGGAATGATCTCTTTGCCAAAATCAGTCTGGTCAGTAGATTTTTTCAGCAAGTCGATCAGAACATCTCTCTTAAAGACATAAATTCCCATTGAGGCAATATAAGGCTTTTGCTGAGCCTGGTCTGGTGTCAACCCCAAAACACTGGTGTCAACCTGCATCTTGGCTAGATTGGCTCCTTTGGGTTTTTCACTAAAGTCAATCACTCGACCAGAGCTATCGGTCTTTAGTAGACCAAAGCTGGAAGCATAGCGCTCAGATACTGGCACAACTGACAGGGTGATATCAGCGTTCGTTTCGCGGTGGCGATGTACAAACTGACGGTAGTCCATCCGGTAGAGATGGTCTCCTGATAGGATCAGAAACTCATCTACTTTCCACTCTGCCATCAGCCAGAGATACTGGCGCACGGCGTCAGCGGTGCCTTGAAACCAGTTCGGGTTTTCTGCCGTTTGCTGAGCTGCTAGTACTTCGACAAACCCATCCGTGAAGCCGGAAAAGCTATAGGCGCGAGCAATATGGCGATTGAGCGAAGCCGAGTTGTATTGTGTTAAGACGTATATCTTAAAGATTTCTGAGTTAATGCAGTTACTGATGGGGATATCAATTAAGCGGTATTTACCAGCTAGTGGTACAGCTGGCTTGGCGCGTAGCTTGGTCAGTGGATAAAGACGGGTGCCAGCGCCCCCTCCCAGAATAATGCCTAATACTTTTTTCACTTTCTGCCTCTCAACTGCCT
>CAXUIV010000088.1:0-11272 GCA_964250875.1 uncultured bacterium | reverse complement strand
TTTCCTTTTGAGGGATGGGAGAATTTTCTTCTCGGGCGGCTTCATGGGTGCCAATAACGGGATGACGCCGCGCATATTTACCCTGCCTGCGTTTACCGCTCAGGAAGTGCCAGGACTGGACAATTCAAACGCCGATCAATGTGCTAGCGTACTGCTGCCGCCAGCTCAAGACCAACGAGTCATGGTTATCGGTGGTGGTACTGATGATGGTGGTAAGCTGACTACAGGTTTACCTGGCGCTCCGGCAACCAACCGGGTGAGCATCGTCGATCTTAAATCTGATAATCCAACTTATGTAGCAGCTGCGCCGCTTTCTACTCCCCGCCAGCACGTTGGTGCTGTCTTGTTACCGGATCACACAGTATTTGTTTGTGGTGGTAGCCGACAACATGAGACAGGAGATGCAGCGGCGACCCTGACAGCGGAAATATACAATCCAGCTACAAATACCTGGACACCAGCGGCGACGGCGCAGTACGCCCGTTTGTATCATTCAAACGCCTTGCTCCTGCCAGATGGCAGAGTCCTCACAAACGGAGGAAACATAGATCGAAGCTATGAGGAGCTGCATCTGGAAATATACAGTCCGCCATACCTATCAATGGGACCACGACCACAAATTCAGAACGCTCCCCAAAATTTGACTTACGGCCAGACCATTCAGATTCAGACTCCACAAGCTGGAAACATACAGTGGGTCAGTCTGATTCGACCATCAGCTGCGACCCATTCCTGTGATACAGAGCAGCGGCTTGTGGATCTGGAGATTAACGATTTTACGGCCAATAGCCTCACGGCTACGCTGCTGGCAAATGAGTCGAACACGGTGCCGCCAACTGCTCAGAATATTGCTCCGCCTGGTTGGTACATGCTGTTCGTTGTTGACGGAAACGGCGTGCCATCAGTAGCAAGTTGGGTTCTACTCAACTAAGTAGTCATCAAATAAACTTAGCAACTCCCAAGGTGCAACAAAATGAATCAAAAGCTTACACGTCGCCGGTTTACTCAGTTGGCGATCGCCAGCACTACAGCAGTGGCGATCGCTGCCTTGCCAAGGAAGACAACGGCGCAGACCAATTCACTGCTCTATGGTGTGGGTGTTCGCGCCAAAGGTCTTATTCTCCAAACCTTTGACGTAGCGTCTCAAATTATTACAGACCGGAACGACCTCACTGGCGGCGTCACTCTGAATGGCAATGAACAATTGACCGCCTTCACTACCCTCGCTAACGGTACGCCTGTAGTCGCTCTCACCTCTATTAAGCTCAACAGCACAGGTAGCTATCCCATTCGCTTGATATTTCTAGGTTCATCGCCAGTTATCCTGAATCTGTCTGAACTCGGTCAGCAGTTTGTCCTTAATAGCATTGTGGGCACTAACGATGGTGGACTGTTCATCCTGATTAACAAGCTTAATGGTCAGCCACCCTTCAAGGTAGGAACCGTTGACCTTCAGACTGGGCAGGTTAATCTCCTAGCTGAGCTTAACCTAGGAGGCGAGCGGGTAGGTAATATAACTCAGTGTGAGGATGGCAAGATTCTGGGAGTCGGCGTGGACCAAACAGGCAGTCTCAATCTGGTGCAGCTAGATCAGAATCAAAATAAGTTGGGCCAACAGCAACAATTGCGCTTCAGTAGCAATGACGGACCGCGTAGCTTGAACAGTCTAGCCTGCTCTCCATCGGGTCAACTCTTCGCACTATCTAGTAGAAGGTATGAGGCAATAAATTCTCTGTTTACGATAGATACTGGCAGTGGGATTATAAGTCCTTTGTTACCATTTCCGGTTAGCAAGATCACGTTTGCTCGTACTGTCAGCGTTGCTCGGGCATATGATGTACAGCAAAAACACCCAGCAAGTACTTTGGCCCGTCATGCCCACCACAAGTAGAACGCTGTAACTATCTAAGGATCGCCTTAGCTTTATCCCCGCTCATCTGCTTGATTAAAGCCTAATACTTCTGCATCTGCGTTCATTGTGCGTGAGAGCTAATTCCCCAGCATGTATTCCAGTAGAGTTTATAGCACCTGTAGAGGCGTCGCATCAACGTCTCTACAGGTTGTTCGCAAATGATTTAGGATTGCCATATCTCTTCTTTACGACGTTGTTATCGCAAGCAAGACGAATTCTATGACCCAGCCAGCAATAGAGCGAGTACGCTGAACGACCGCAGATCTGGAACTTCTGCCAGATAACGGAAATCGCTACGAAAGCACGATTATTTGCTTAAAGAAATTGCCCGATGCTCAGCATGGACGAAACGAAGACGAGTTCAGAAGTTGTTAAAGCGCTTCAGAAGGCTTCAGAGGGCTTGCAGTTCATGAGCGAGTCGGAGTATCCGTTCGCCGTTTTCCTTTGGCTAGGTCAGGCAAAAGTACCTTTAATACCTGATATTGTTCAGCAGACGGGTCATGCTCAGGGCACACCGAGTGAAATTGTAGAACTCAAGGATTTCTTCCAACCAGCAACTCAAGAGCAGGACTGGTACAGCTCTGCGGAAAAAGCAACTGCTCAAAAATATCAGAATTTAGTTAGAACAATCGAAAGCAATCTCAGTGATGTGAAGGTATACCGGATTGGTGAAGTTGAGATTGATGTCTATATCGTTGGCACTAACTCCAACGATTTGGCTGGACTGTCAACAAAAGTCATAGAGACATAATACTGTAGCTATTGATACATTTTGGTCGCCTCGGCAACTACTGAAAGTGCATCACCTCTAGGTTGAATGGCACTGAAATAAACCGTTCGTAATTGAACTTTCTTGACGCTGAAGCGCAACTGCGAACGAAGAAATAGCCCTACGGCACGTCGTGTGGGGCAGCATCGGCAATTTGTCGTCAGCGGTAGCAAAATTGCCGTCTTATTATTCCTGATTGATCACCTTCAGTAGCGTAAGTAGAGTCAGTGGACTGCCACATGGACGATCGCCCTATGGATTCTGGACTGATGTGTTGTCTTAAGTCCGAAGTCCGAAGTCAACACCAAATCGTAATTGAGCAATTGCGTAATTTCTGGCTTACTCTTAAACAAATTATGGTTGATACTCTGACGGTTATAAAACAGCCTTCTGTTGCGACTAAGACTATTCTCAGCGTTGACCTAGGCCGAACATCCACCAAAGCCTGTATATCTCGCGACCCAAACACTGTTGTCCTTATTCCTGCCAATGTTGCTCACCTAACGGTAGAGCAGGTTCGACGGGGTGGATTTGAAGCTCGGTCTACAGATCCACTGATGGATATCTGGATGGAATACCAAGGTAAAGGATACGCAGTTGGTCAACTAGCAGCTGACTTCGGAGCCAACCTAGGAGTGGGTCAATCTAAAGTAGAGGATGCCCTCGTCAAAGTCTTTGCCTCTATTGGACACTTCAGTCTCACAGGCGAGCTAGTGCTGGTGTTAGGTCTACCCTACCAATCTCAAGAGCAGTTTGATCGCGAAAAAGAACAGCTTGTCAGCTTACTGCGCACTCCTCACGTCATGGTTTATCGCGGTGAGTCGGTATCAGTTAATGTCCGACAAGTTTGGGTAATGCCAGAAGGTTACGGCAGTCTGATCTGGTGTGAAGCTGAGAAAAAGTCAGCAAGTCAAAGCTTTATGAACCTGTCTGTAGCTGTGATTGACATTGGGCATCAAACTTCTGACTTTTTAATAGTTGACCGCTTCCGATTTGCCCGAGGTGCTTCTAAGAGTGAGCCTTTTGCCATGAGCCAGTTTTATGACCAAGTTGCAGCTCAAATCCAAGGTGCTGATAGCCAGTCTCTATCTTTAATTGAAGCCGTCAGCCGTCCCGAAGGTGAGCGTTTTTACCGCCCCCGAGGCGCAACCCAACCGACTAATCTAGACGAAATTCTGCCTAGCTTGCGTAAAAGTTTTGCTCGTGAGCTTTCTAACCGCTTGGTGAAGTGGTTGCCAGAGCGAGCAACGGATGTGATCATCACTGGAGGCGGCGGTGAATTCTTCTGGCCCGATCTCCAATCCATACTTAAAGAAGCCAAACTTAGCACTCATTTGGCTCAGCCTTACCGGAAAGCTAATGTTTTGGGACAGTATATATATGGAGAGGGTCAGACGGCTAAACTTAACAGCTGAAACTCTCTAAAGCTTCCCTAGAATTTAACCCTATGGTACCGCGCCAGGAAAATATAAATAAGTCAGTCTCCTTTACTTCAGACTCTATCGACCAAACTTTGATGGCAGCTGTTGAAAAGGAGTTGACTAAACAAAAATACAACACCTTCAGTGACTTGTGCAAACAAGCCTTGAGGCAATTTTTCCTCTTATCTTACGCACCGCCTATTTCCAAAACTGGGCATATGGAACAGCAACTCATTGAGCTGCACCTCAAGTTCGCTGAACTCGAGCAAAAACTACTGGCAAGAGGTAACAGTCAGCTGGAGGAGATGGAGGGTCAATTACATCAGCTCACTCAACCTTCCAAAACTGACCAAATAGATCAGCAACTCACTGAGCTACATCTCAAATTTGCCGATCTTGAGCAAAAACTACTGGCGAGAGGCAACAGTCAGTTGAAGGAGATTGAGAGTCAATTGCATCAGCTTACCCAACCCTCTAGAAGTGAGCAGATAGAACAGCAGTTTGATGAGCTGCATCTCAAATTTGCCGAACTTGAGCAGAAGTTGTTGCTAAAAGACACGGGCTGGTTTGAGAAGATTGAAGAGCAATTGCATCAGCTCACTCAACAGCTACAAGATCGGCAAGCGATTCAGCAGCTCCCTTTAGAGCCAGAACCCAAAATTCAGCAGATACCGTCAGAACCAGAAGCGATCGCCCCTAACTCAAACCCTGAATTAACCAAAGAAATTGATCCTCTACTAACTCGCCTCGGTCCACTTTTTCATGATTTTTAATTATTGGTTGTTATTTCATACAAACAATAAATAACAAACTACAAACTAAAAACCTTTTAATCAACTTTGGCCTCAAGCACGTTTTGAGTCGATTCTGGTACATTTGACAAGAAGTTATATCCAGTTAAAGATTCTATCTCGCGAACAGACTTGCTGAACACTCTCCAGTTCTCCTCTTTTATGCCTTGTTTATTAGGGATGACAACTGCAATAACGCGAGTATTATTTGTCACACCACTTAACCCTAAACCAGGTCGCTCTAAAACTACAACGATTTTCCAAGTGCTGGCGGGAACAGCGATGCCTCCAGCAATTCTTGTCTTGTGTCCTACTTCTCCAATACCTCCTGTTCCAGCCGCACCAGAAATGATGTAAAGCTCTTTACCTTGCTCTACAAGTTTTCTACAGTAGCTTTCCAGCTTTTCCCACGGCCCACGATTATTATCTGGGGATTGCGGTAGGATGTTGGTCATCAAAAACACCGCTTCGCTATCTGCTCTAGTCTTATCACGGTCAGCAGCAGGAACCATGTGTCCTCGGTCAAAGCCAGTGTTTGTGTAGTCACTTGGTTTGACTCGATACCAATCCTCAGGCAGCGCTGAATCGGGCGCAAAAGATGAACGACTCAACGTACCTAGCCAAGACTGATTTAACTGCCAACTCACCCAGTTAGGGATCTCCCTGTCTCGGTTGTAGGACAGGGCGTATTGCGGTCTCAGTATTAAATAATTATCAGCGTTGGCAGGATTGCTAGTAGCACCACTGGGATTGCCCAGCATGAGGTTGACATTTTCGTAACTTACCTTTGGCGGAGACAGAATGCAGGCAGGAACGAGCAGTAAGAGTAGCAAGCTGCTTACCAACCTCCAGCGCCAACTATTCAGCCAGCTATTCATAAGATGTAGAGACGTTGCACGCAACCTCTCTACAAGGGAGGCATGAGTCATAACTCAAATAGGATTGGTATATCTGTATATAAACGCCTGTAGCGAGGGAAACTTATGGTTCAATCAACATCAATTGTTACACTCTACGTCAATCCAGCCACTGGCAACGATGCCGCCGCAGGCACCCCACAAGCACCGTTTAAAACCCTCACCCGTGGTCTTCAGCAAGCTCAAGATGGCACCACAATTCAGTTAGCACCGGGCACATACAGTTCTGCTAGTGGGGAGGCATTTCCTTTAGCGATTCCTGCTGGCGTCACCGTTCTGGGCAACGAAGCTAGCATGGGCAGCGGTATCCTGATCGAAGGAAGCGGAGCTTTTCTTAGCCCCACATTTGCCTACCAGAATGTTACCTTTCAGCTTGAGAATAATGCCCAACTGCGGGGAGTAACCGTCACCAATCGTGCCGTTCGAGGTACCGCTGTTTGGGTAGAATCAACCGCTCCAACCATTGCTAAAAATACTTTTACAAATTGTAACCGTGAGGGGGTGTTCGCCACAGGTAATGCTAGTCCAGTTATCCTTGACAATGTATTTGTCCAAAACAGTGCCAACGGCATCAGCATAGTGCGCAATACAAAGGGCGAAGTCCGTGGTAATGTTTGCCAGCAAACGGGTTTCGGCATGGCGATCGGTGACAATGCAGCTCCCTTGGTGGTGGATAACAAAATTTCTGAAAACCGCTCTGGGATCGTTATCTCCGACGCAGCGCGACCAGTCTTGCGTCAGAATTTAATCGAGAAAAACACGAGTGTTGGTCTAGTCGTCATTAGCAATGCCTTACCGGACTTGGGCAGTAGCCAAGATCCAGGTGGTAATGTCATTAGAGATAATGGTGAATTTGACTTACAAAACGCGACATCTGTCAAGTTAGTTGCTGTAGGTAATCAACTAGACCCTACAAGGGTGAATGGTCTTGTAGATTTAGTAGACAATCAGCTTCCACCGACACCGACACCGACACCGACACCGACACCGACACCGACACCGACACCGACACCTACTCCACCCACACCCACGCAGTTTACTGACATTACTGGACATTGGGCTGAGCAATTTATCCAGGGTCTATCGACCAAAGGTTTAGTCAGTGGATTTCCCAATGGTACCTTTAGACCAAATATTTTCATGACCCGTGCCCAGTATGCTGCCTTACTCGTTAAAGCCTTCAACCCGGCACCCAAACGTGCAGCATCTAACTTCTCCGACGTATCAGCAGACTTTTGGGGAGCAGCGGCGATCGCCCAAGCATATCGTGGCGGCTTCCTATCAGGGTTTCCTAACAACACCTTCCGCCCTAATCAGAATGTACTGAGAGTTCAAGTGATTGTCTCACTTGTGCAGGGGTTGGGTTTGCCGTCTGGGGATGAAAAGATTTTAAGTGTTTACGATGACCGCAACTCTATTCCCAGCTACGCACCAGACCTAGTGGCAGCGGCGACACAGCGGCGAATTGTCATCAACTACCCCTCATTAAAACAACTCAACCCTAACCGAGATGCCACACGGGCTGAGGTAGCCGCTATGGTTTATCAAGCCTTGGTTAATGTTGGGCAAGCGTCCGCCCTCACCTCCCCATACATTGTTTCTGCTTAAGCAACTAACCGTGACAAAAGTCATAAAATAATTTAGGACTTTGTTCACGGTTAAATTGTACCTTTTCCCCCTTATGCTGATTTTTGACCTTAACGCAACACATAACAACACATAAGTAGATCGGTGTGAATAAACAGTTACTTGTTCAGGTTGGGCCTAGGGCATGGGGCATAGGGCATGTGTAAAGAACCAGTACTTTATGTTCCGTGACATAGTTCGCTTTATGTCCACTCACTTACTTACAAGTTGATTAGCCGTGATAGTTTTAGCTAATTTGACGGACTATTTCTGGTTTGCATTGTGAAATTTGGCAAAAAAGGAATTGTTAAGGGGCTGCTGGGTCTAATCGTTCTTTGCCTCATGGCAACTGGAGGCTGGGTAGTTTGTCGTCAAGTGGTTATCGTGTCTCATCGGGAGGCGAAACGTAAGATTCAGACTGTTCCCGTAGAACAACTGAGTCTACCTGTAACTGTTTCCTGAAAGAGGGCAGGGGGCAGAGGGCAGAGGGCAGTGGACAGAAGGAAAGAGACAAGTGCCCAGTTATCTGTTCTCTAGCGGATCTAAGAAAGCAAGGGTCGAAATCCCCCACCAAATCCAGCTTGACAGTTCGCAGTCGTTATGGGCTTCAACTCTATACTGAACTACATCCTTCTGCCCCATGCCCACTGCCCCATGCGTTTTTGCTCACGGAGAATCTAAGCATAACTACTTATGGTAACTGAGCTGATTTCAAGTAGATTAGAAATGCAAAGCGAGATTCGTAAGAACTCATCAAGATTAGACACCTAGCAGAAATTAGGATTATCTTGTTAAAGGTTGACAGTTTGCTGTTAAAAGTGAATAGTCATCCTTAATACGGTTGCTTTTTGCTACGTGTCTACTGCTTACAGCGTTACAATCCTGGAGTCAAACCACATGGATCAGGGTCAGCAAAAAATACGCCACATCGCCGCTAAAGAGTTTATGCAATCTCTTGACGAATTGCAGGATATCTTGCAGAAACGGCAATCGTCTGCTGAACAGGCACCTCAATCAGATTCTAAGCAGCCTCAGACATCTGAGTTGCCCTCCAACAGTCTCCAGGCATTTGAACAAGCGGCGGCTGATATTGAGCAATTCTTCCAGCAAAACCAGACTTGATAACCGGCTAAGTGGTAAACGTCCGTTGGCGTTGAGCTTCATACAAGATTAAAGCGGCGGCGATCGCCACGTTCAGAGATTCCACTCCTAGGCTGACGGGAATTTTAACTGGCACAGCCAGCGCCTCTAACTCCGCAGACAGCCCAGCACCTTCGTTGCCCAACAAAATCAGCGTTGGACGCCGTAAGTCTATTTCCCAGTAGGTCATCTTAGCGCTGGGTACTGTTGCTACCACTTGGATGAGGTGTTGCTGACACTCTCGCACGACTGCCGTTAAATCAGGACTCACCGCCATTGGCAATCGGAACCACTGTCCGGCTGATGCTCTCAACACCTTGGGGTTGTCTATATCTACACTATTCTCACTCAACCACAGCCCATCTGCCCCAGTAGCAGCAGCAGTACGAATAATAGTACCGAGGTTGCCGGGGTCTTGCATAGTCTCCAGTGCCAGCATTAGACCAGATGGTAGTGGGAGTCTACCTCCTGTACCGTCTCGCTTTGCCGTTGCCACAACCCCATCAGGATGAACTGTAGTCGCGATCGCCTTTAATACCTCTGGACTCACCAATTCTGCTCGTTCAGCTCGGTTACAGGCTTGATCCCAAAGCTGCTGATGGCGAGATTGCCAATCTGGAGTACAGCATAACGTCGCCAGCGAGTAATTCGTTGCACATGCTTCCTCTAACAGGTGCGTCCCTTCCAGTAGAAATAGCTGCTGTTCCCGCCGCTCCTTAGCAGCATGGAGCTTGCGGATTTGCTTGACCAAAGAATTCTGTAAACTCGTCAGCACGTTTAAACGTAAAGGTAAAAAGTAGAAATACTACCCGCTCCCCCTTCCCCTTTTTCCTTTTCCCTTCAAATGCGGAACCCGGGACTTGAACCCGGAAGCCTTGCGGCACTAGAACCTGAATCTAGCGCGTCTGCCAATTCCGCCAGTTCCGCATCAATTGATTTAACACAACAGTTTCTCACAATATATCAATTTTTGGCAGCCGTCAAGCCGTGAACTGCCCTCTATTTTCCACTCTCTATTTCCCATTTCCGCGTTGCGGGTGCCTTGTCAATGTAGAATCAAAACCATCTTCTAAGTGTACAAGTACTCATTGATTCTGGAGGATGGTCCTATTAATCTCTCTCGCCGCCTCATAGATACTCACCCATCGCCTGAAGCAGACCCCTCAGTTCTGCAAATTTGGGGTGGGTCCCCTCTGCACGGTCATGTAAAAATCAGCGGAGCGAAAAACTCAGCGCTGGCAATCATGGCTGGAGCATTGCTCTGCCCTCAAGACTGCCGCATTCGTAACGTGCCCTCACTGATCGATGTCACACGAATGGGTGAGTTACTCTCGGCTCTGGGTGTAAAACTAGAGCAGCATGGCGATGTTTTAGACATTAATGCTCAACACATCGGGCAATCGCAAGCCCCCTACGAACTTGTCAGCCAGATGCGGGCAAGTTTTTTTGTGATCGGACCACTACTGGCGCGACTCGGTGTTGCCAAAGTGCCCCTTCCAGGTGGTTGTGCGATTGGAGCTAGACCTGTAGATCTCCACGTCCGGGGTTTGCAAGCAATGGGAGCTGATGTTCAGATTGAGCATGGCATGGTTCACGCCTACATTGGGCATAACCAAAGGTTAAGAGGAGCAAAGATCTACCTCGACTACCCTAGCGTCGGTGCGACGGAAACATTGATGATGGCGGCTACTCTAGCCGAGGGTGAAACCACAATCGATAATGCAGCGCAAGAGCCGGAGATTGTCGATCTAGCAAATTTCTGCGAATCAATGGGAGCGCAGATTCGCGGGGCAGGAACAAAAAGGATTGCGATCTCAGGTGTGCCCAGCCTACACACAACAGACTACGGCATTATCCCTGACCGAATTGAGGCGGGGACATTTTTAGTGGCTGGAGCAATCACGCATTCAGAGGTCAGCTTATCGCCAGTGATACCAGATCATCTCACGGCTGTCATTGCCAAGCTGCGGGAAATCGGGGTAGGAGTATTCGCCGAGGAGTCAAACTCTCTGCGAATTATTCCAGGCCAAAACCTCATAGCTACAGATATTGAAACTTTACCCTATCCCGGCTTTCCCACAGATATGCAAGCGCCATTCATGGCTTTATTGACCTTGAGTGAGGGGGATAGTGTAATCAGCGAAACCGTGTTTGAGAATCGGTTTGGCCATGTGGCAGAGTTGAATCGCATGGGAGCAGATGTTCGAGTCAAAGGCAATCATGCGATTATCCGGGGAGTGCCAACACTATCGGGCGCACCAGTATTAGCAACAGACCTACGAGCATCGGCGGCTTTAGTGCTGGCGGCACTGGCAGCAGAAGGAAAAACGACGATTCAGGGATTGCATCACCTCGACCGGGGTTACGAGCAACTGGAGATGAAATTGCTCTCTTTAGGAGCCAGACTAGAGCGAGTGCTAGAGACACCGGCAAATTTAGCGAGTTGGAAAGAACGGTAGTCGAGTGATGGGAGGATGGGGAGATAGTACAGCAGGGCAAAAATAACTACCTAGTTGCAAACCAGCAAACAGCCTATTCCAGTAGCGTCTTATTCTTCTGCCCTCTGCTTTCCTGAACTAGTTACTCCCCCGACTTCTCCATCTTCCTATCGCCTTGGCTAGCTATACTAGCAATGAGGGGCAAGTAGGAACTATGTCTGTTACATATCACCCCACCTCCCCATCTCCCCATCTCCC
>CAXUIV010000087.1:4347-11293 GCA_964250875.1 uncultured bacterium | reverse complement strand
GAGTGTGGCAATTTCTTCAACGTCATTCTCTAAACTAGTGGCTACTTGTGAGCTTTTGCATATATCCGTAATGCCGCAGCCATTTTCTCTTCGTAACCCTCACCCTGAGATTGGAACCAAGCCAATGTATTGGGATCTTTTTGGACGAGAACACTCAATGATGTTACGGTCTTTCACCATCGCGACTTACTGAAAGACTCCTCAGTCAATGGAGGAATATCAGATGTATGCACGTTTTGTCAAATGTATGCACGTTTTGTCAAAGAATTCCACGATCTTCTCTTCAAATAAGCAGCTAACCCTGGTAACGTCTCAGGCAATCGTGTTTATACGGAATGGCATGACTGGCTGGGGGCTAGTTTATCATTGAGCTTAGTGATGTCTACGCTTCGACTTGCTTTATGCAGAACAGAAGTGTCATAAATATGACACCTCTATCTGATGGCCCGAAAATCAGATAACCCGCTAGAAAATTAGGAGAAACCCTATGCAACTCATCACCTTACATTCACACATTGGCTCAGATGGACTGTTACAACTACAGCTTCCTGATGCATTTAAAAATCATGATGTTACCGTCATAATTCGACCAGAAAAAACAGAATGGCTCTCCATCCTTCAGAAGACAGCGGGAACCATTTCTGATTTAGAGAGACCACCGCAGGGTGAATATGATGTACGTGAATCTCTATGATTTATCTCCTTGATACCAATGCTTGCATCCATCACTTGAAGTTCGCTGATTCTCCGATTACCCGCAAACTGTCTCTGCATCTGCCTCAAACGGCTGTCTGCTCAATCATAAAGGCAGAATTGTTCTATGGAGCAATGCGCAGCACTAACCCAACTCAATCTATACGGGAGCAGCAGGACTTTCTTGAATCATTTGTCTCTCTAGCTTTTGATGATGAGGCAGCGCAGATTTGTGGTCGAATTCGCGCTTAACTCGCCAACAAAGGCACTTCTGTCGGTCCATACGACTTGCAAATTGCAGCGATCGCCCTAGCTCAACCGCAGCTTCTAACTTTGCAGAGCCAAGTGGTCCCAGTTCCCTTGGTGCGTTCCAGTGTAGAAATGTTACGCATCACGTCTCACAAGTTGTTTCCAAATGAATTAGGATTGCTATATGAGAGTTGCCATAGTCCAACAGCGTTTTGGAGGTAGCAGTCATGACACACAACACCTTCACCAGACTAGTCATCCTCTTAGGATCGACTATATTTGCCGTCAGCTATATACCCTCTAGTAATAGAGCTACTCAGCAAGAAGTCAGCGTGCCCAAACCTCAGGAACCTTTAAAATTAATTTTCTCCAATAAAAAATCTTTCGCACTAGTGAGTAAACTAGTTGAGAACAAAGAGTATATGAAGGCAATAGAAAGTCTAAAAAATACTCCTCAAAATAGTTTCTATAACAAAGAAGCAAAAGAAATAAAATTGCAGTCTCAACTAAAAGTCATTGAAACGCTAGGAGCATGTCAGTACGGATTTGACCCAGAGGCATTGCAGCAGTCTACCTTCTATAAATCGTCAAGAGGAAAATACATAGCTCAGGTTAAGTGCTATTTGGGCGGATCTCAACCAATTTATGAATATTACCTGTATGCCGATCCTCCCGCTGTAACAAAACCTTTAAATCTGGTTCGGTTTGAACAGAACTTCAATAAAGTCGTCAAAAAAGACTCCAACTTAATAACGGGCAGGCCGGAATTTGATCGCCAGACTCAAGAATTAGTTGTGTCACAAAAGTATGGTGGCACAGATGATTGTGGAACGCTAGGAAAATACAAATTTGAGAAGAACGAGTTTGTATTGCAGCAATTTCTGGCTGATTTCAAGTGCGGCGATAAAAAGCTTCAGTATAAAAAGATTTACCCTCAAGATGCCAATATGAAATCATGACCAAAGAAAACAGAGAGTTTTGAGTCTTGAGTGACAAGCGAGTTATGAACTCTAAACTCATAATTCATAACTCTGCGAGGCGGGACAGTGCTATTGGTTGAGCTGTGTGGGAAAGTCTGCCCCAATCACAATAGTAATATCTGACCAGATGTCACCCGTTGCCGTTACCTGCACATGCCCCAAACCCAGCGCTTTCTGCACAGCGCTAGCATCCTCTGGATTGCCGTGCTGAGCAATAATTTGAGTCTTCCGGGCAGCTTCAGCACTCATATCAATCTCATGATCGGTTAGATAAGCGTTACTAAATCCCTGTTTTCTCAGAAAAGCAACTGTACGCCTGCCTAACCCTGGTTGACCTGAAGCGTTGGCAACTGCAACTTTCAGTCTACTGGGCGAGATTGTACTTGCCGCTTCACTTACTCCTGGATCGCTAGCATCAAAGTAACGAGTTAGCATAGGTGCTGCCGCTTGACGGTCTTCGATCCAGTAGCTCAAGGGATACTCACCAGGGCGACTGAATCGACCGGGTAACATCAGAAAGTTGTTTCGTTCCCGGTCAGTTGTTAATGTGGCGTGGACTAGGGCCAGCATTTCTTCTACCGTCAAGTCAGTATCAGTGTTTTCCTGAGCGACTCGTAGAAGCTGTGGCAATTTTCCAAGCGTCGCAGGCTGTAGCAGAATGTGTAGAATTGCCTTGAGGACTTCTTGCTGCCGCTGCACACGTCCAATATCGCCTAACTCATCATGGCGAAACCGAACATACTGCTGTAGACGACGACCATTTAGCTTTTGCCGACCTGGCAAAAAGTGGATATTCAGGTGTTGGGTTTCGTCTACATAGTCCATCCGCTTAGGTACGTTTACTTCTACACCACCTAAGGCATCAACCAACTGCATAAATCCATTTCGACTCACTCTGATGTAGCGATCAATCTGAATATCTCCAAGCTGTTGGCTGACAGTCCGACCAGCCAGCGCTGCCCCACCCATCAAGTTGGCCCAGTCGATTTTGGCGATACTGACTTTCGGTAGGTGTACTAAGGTATCTCGGGGAATTGAAAGGACATTGATTTGAGCAGTATCCGGCAAAAAACGCACCAGCAGCATAGTGTCACTACAGCTTGAAAGTGCTTGAGTCGAAGTCGATTTAGTACTCAAGTGCGGGCGATCAGAACTGTCGTCATTGTCAATGCCCAAAATCAAAAGATTGACCGGGCGTGTCAGCTGGGAAAATTGCAGACCTGTCCCCGCAATACCAGTGTCGTTAAACACTCCTGCTTGTGAACTGAGCTGACTTTGCATCAGCGGCTTGTTGGATAAAGATGATAAAAACACGGACAACAGCGCTCCTGCCGTTGCCGACGCGATCGCCACTCCGGTCATACCAACCGAAAACCAGAGCCAACGCCCAGTTGTGCCAGCTCTTGTCTTCACCTGAGCCGACTCCGCAGCACGTTCAGATTGTTTTTGGTTCAAACTTTTGCGAACTGTCACTGACTTCCTCACACAAAATTAGCACTCAGTAGCAACACCAGGTACTCAAACCGTATAACGCTTAACCATCTGTAGCCGTTCTTTGGTCGGTTGACAGCGACATCAGTTACTGTGGCCGTTCCAGTTTTGGCCTCTCGTTGAGATGATTGAGGATACTTGACAAAACCCAACCTCGTCGCTCAACGATTCTTAGAGATTAACTTGTTTGTGTGTGAGAGACAAGCAGCAACTCCTCATCCATTGAGAGGGATAGGGATGCTCCACTGGTTTTCGTTGATAGACTAAATAAAATACAGAACTTCTGAAAATATTGGTATATCTCCGTGAACGCTGGAATGTAACAATTACAAAAAATATGAGAAAAGTATGAGAGAACTTCAAACAAGTTATGCCTCCATCTGAGAACACTCAAGCACCGCCCAGTCTACCGGAAGTTCATCGTAGTATTGCTATTCCCAACGGTCAAAGCTTCTGGCGCAAGCTCTTCGCTTTCGCCGGACCTGGCTACATAGTTAGTGTGGGTTACATGGACCCTGGCAATTGGGCCACTGATATTGCTGGTGGGGCGCAATTTGGCTATACGCTGCTCAGCGTTATTCTAACCTCCAACTTTATTGCCATTTTGCTGCAAGCTCTGTGTGTGCGGCTCGGAGTGGCAACTGAGCGAGACTTGGCTGAGACTTGTCGAGACCAATTCAGCGGAAGAGTCAACATTTCCTTATGGATACTGGCTGAAATTGGTATCGTTGCCTGTGACCTAGCAGAGGTGGTTGGTGGCGCGATCGCTTTACAGTTACTGTTTCACATTCCCCTCATTGTGGGTGTATGCCTTACCAGCCTGGATGTTGTTCTCCTGCTCATGCTACAGAGGTACGGCTTTCGCTATCTCGAAGCTTTGACAGTTACTCTGGTGTCCAGCATTGGACTCTGTTTTCTGGCCGAAGTGACCTTTTCGCACCCCGACCTTGGTAGTGTTTTGCTTGGCTTTGTGCCTCAGCCAGTCATTTTCCAAAAACAGGAAATGTTGTACGTTGCTCTAGGCATTCTAGGGGCCACAGTTATGCCTCATAACCTGTACATGCACTCCTCGATTGTGCAAACAAGAGCTTGGGAGCGCACTCCGGAAAAGAGACGAGAAGCCATCAAGTTTGGCACCCTCGACTCAACAATTGCTCTGACGTTTGCTCTATTTGTCAACGCTGCTATCCTAGTCGTCGCAGCTGCTGCCTTTCATTTTTCTGGTCATCAGGGGGTGGCAGAAATTCAGGATGCTTACAAATTGCTGTCCCCCCTCCTGGGTGTGAAGGTGGCTAGTTTGCTTTTTGCCTTGGCTCTACTCGCCTCCGGTCAAAGTTCGACTTTGACGGCAACTCTAGCTGGGCAAATTATCATGGAAGGCTTTTTGAATCTGCGCATCGCTCCCTGGTTACGTCGTTTAATCAGCAGGCTAGCGGCGATTACCCCCACGCTGATTTGTGTTGTGTTATTCGGCGAGAGGGGCATCACCAAATTGCTTATCTTCAGCCAGGTCGTCTTGAGCTTCCAGCTGTCGTTTGCCGTCTTTCCATTGGTTATGTTCACCAGCGATCGCCAGTTGATGGGTGAATTCGTCAATGGGTTGTGGTTGAAGCTGCTCTCCTGGAGTGTCGCGATCGCGATCGCCGTACTGAACTGCTGGCTGATCTGGCAAAGTATCTCAGACTTTCATTCCTAACCATTCAACCTTGACCGAATGGTCGCTTTATAGTTGGTGTTTCCTAATCCGAGGGAGCCGTTAGTCAGATTATTCTCGGCAATCAGCTGGTCTAAAGTGCGAATTCGGTCGGGAGTAGCTGGGTGAGTACTCAGAAACGCAGGGGGAGAACTGGAGCTGACTAGTTTCTGCATAAAGGCTGGCATCGCTTTGGGGTCGTAGCCTTCTTTCGCGAAGGTAAATAGACCGATGTGGTCTGCTTCAAACTCATGACTACGACTTCCAGGCAGGTTCAATCCCAGTTGGATGCCAAGATTGACAGCAGCATTGTTGCTCATTCCTACTGCACCAGCAAGGCCCGATTCAATCGCCTGTTGTTGCATCTGGTGAATGACATGGCGTGCCGCGATGTGCCCCATTTCGTGACCCAGAACACTGGCTAGCTGAGCCTCATTGTCCGCAGTGGCTAGGAGACCACTAGTGACATAAACATAGCCACCCGTAGTCGCGAAGGCGTTGACCTGTTTGTCCTGTACGACTTGGAAGTGGTAAGGAATATTGGGTCTTTGACTGTAGGGGACTAATCGCTGACCGACCTGATCTACATATCGAGCAATCACAGGGTCGCCAAGCAGGTGAAATTCGCTCTGCAAAATTTGCTTGTTCATTTGAGCGCCCAGAGCAATGTCCTGCTTATCAGAAATGCGAGACAGCTGAACATACTGAATGCCTCCCGTGATGAGATCAAACAGCGAGGCATCGGCAGGTAAGGCATAAGAGATTCCCCAAATCCCCAAGGCTACGAGCAGTGAGAGTAGTGGGAACATCCGTTGAGGTCGGGTCAACAAGCGAGGGAGCCAAAATTTCTTCAAGCGAATCTTCATGATAGTCACGGTGCAGATTAAAATTTGTCAAATGCAGTAGCTAGCCGCAGATCAATTCTCTGTAGAACAAAGAAGTTAGATACGATGGCTAGGCACTTAGATTTGTAGGACGATTTTAGAGGATGATCTATTAGGTTAACTGGACGCCAGTCAGACTATTTAGGTTTCCACATAATTTAATCTCGCCACATCGCACAGAATAGGTGTAAAGTCCTCACTTTCAGGGATGCTGCTCGCGACAGTTTGCACAGCGCCCAAACAGCTCTAAAGAGTGCCCTTCGAGTGCATAGTTCGTAGAGGCTGCTATGGTAGCGAAGATCTCTGGCGGTAGGCACACATTTACCTCGACGACTCTCTGACACTGAGTGCAGATGATGTGGTGATGGTGGTTGCCACCACAGAGGCGGTATCTATAGCTGCCGTCTGCGAAGGGTAGGCAGTGAAACAGACTTTGGTCCATTAATACTTCCACCGCACGGTACACAGTGGCGCGTCCAAGTTGCGGATCGACTTCTCGCAACTCTTGCCAGAGATTTTCTATCGTGAAATCAGCTCCGCTAGCCGCAATCGCCGCTAGATGCTCCGCAATCAGCCGCCGCGTCCGAGTCGTGCGTAGCCCCAGAGCATCAAAGAGCGCCAGGATACGCTCGGCAGTCATAGGCGTCCGGTCGTCTCTTTGTGCGTTCACCCCATGGTGAAGTTCCTGGTGCTTAGCTGTCTCGTCTGCCATTTCCTTTATATCCCCTCTTGCTTGCAGGCATGCCACAGCGCACTCATACATTAAGATTACCTTGTAAAACGTTAGTTGCTGGTTGTTTGTTGGTTGTTATTAGTAATACAGACAACTAATAACTAACAACAAGGCGGCGGCAGTCCTTCCACTGCAAGAAGTGGGTCTCTTGCCGCCTTCGGTGAGTTTACTTCCAGTTTGGAGGCAAGAGGAAATCGATGGTCATTGCCGCACCAGAACCAAA
>CAXUIV010000087.1:0-4247 GCA_964250875.1 uncultured bacterium | reverse complement strand
TAGCCCCACGTTTCCCCAAGTCCCCAAAGAACGGCTGTATGCGTTTCTGGAGCAGGCGAAAGAGGATGAAATTGAGGCAGTACAATCATTACGGGCTTGGTGACGAGGGCAAGCCTGACCTTGGTAAATGCTAACAATTGATGCCGATACAGGTACATCAATCGGTAGGAAGCTTTTTGAAATTGATACTACGTCTCATTGACAATCGTACTAGCGATCGCGTAGCCTACCAGGATAGAGCTTTTGAGACGAGTTATCATTCTCGGAGGGAGAAGGGTGCAAACAAAACTCCAAGTGCTACATGCAGCAGCAACACACATTTCACAATCAGTCAATGCGATTCGTACCCAAAACCGCAAGAATTGGCGTGGAATCGCTGCTAGACTTTTGGTCTTTTCCGTGCTGCTTCCGCTCGTGAATAGCTGTGGTTCGAGTACTACAACCGAATCCAGTTCCGATGCCAATGCTAGTTCCAGTCCCGCTGTTAGTGCCAGTCCCGCTACCAGTACTAGCTCCAGTTCTAGCGGCGCTACAGGACCTGTGCTGATCGCTGCTGCTGAGAATTTTTGGGGCAGTATTGCGACCCAAGTGGGAGGCGATCACGTTAAGGTTACAAGCATCATCACTAATCCCAAAACCGATCCCCACGACTACGAACCCAAACCGACCGATGCTCGCACTCTAGCCAGTGTCCGCTACGTTATCGTCAACGGTGCGGGGTACGACCCCTGGTCAGAAAAGCTGCTCAACGCTAACGCAGTGTCTGGACGTAAGGTTCTCAATGTCGGCGAGCTGGTGGGCAAGAAGGAAGGGGACAACCCGCATCTCTGGTACAGCCCTGAGTACGTAATGCGCGTTGTGGATCAGATCGCATCTGACTTGAAAAGTCTCGACCCAGCGGACTCGGCTTATTTTGACCGACAGCGCCAGCAGTTTGTGTCTGTTGGCCTCAAGGACTATAACGATACCATCACCACAATTAAGCAGAAGTATAAAGGAACTCCTGTCGCCTCAACAGAGAGCATTTTTGCTTATATGGCTCAACCTTTGGGGTTGAACCTGACCACGCCACCAAAATTCATGACTGCGATCGCCGAAGGTCAAGCACCGACAGCAGCTGACAAAGCGATGTTCGATAAGCAGGTTACGCAGAAGCAGGTCAAAGTTTTTATCTACAACTCGCAGAACGCAACGCCAGATACAGACGCGCTGAAGCAAAAAGCACAGGAAGCGAACATCCCCACCGTGCCTATTACCGAGACCCTTACTCCTGCGACAGCTAGCTTTCAGGCATGGCAGGTAGGAGAACTGAAGACCTTGCAGCAAGCATTAGCCAACACTAGTAAATAGCTTTATGCCCCATGCCTCATTCTCTACACCCTATGCCCCATGCCCCATGTCCACGCAGAGTATAATTCAATTTGAACGTGCTGGAGTCCGGCGCGGTGGTCGCCTACTCTGGAGTGACATGCAGTTAACCGTGCGGCGCGGTGAGTTTGTCGCCGTCCTAGGACCGAATGGCGCAGGTAAATCAACGCTGCTCAAGGCGCTTTTGGGCTTACTTCCGTTAAGTGAGGGCAAAGTTACCGTTTTGGGTTCGCCTGTGCGGCGCGGAAACTCTGCCATCGGCTATCTTCCCCAACGGCGGACCTTTGATGCAGACGTGCGCGTGCGGGGACGAGATTTAGTACATTTAGGTTTAGATGGCACCAGATGGGGAGTACCGCTACCGCTACTGCGGCGACTTTGGGGGGGTGAAGTCAGTGTTCGCGAGGAACGGCGGCGGGTGCAACAGGTGATTGACCTAGTTGGTGCAACTGCCTATGCGAATCGCCCGATTGGCGAACTCTCTGGCGGAGAACAACAGCGTCTATTGATTGCCCAGGCGCTGGTTACCCAGCCACGCATCCTGCTGCTCGATGAACCCCTTGATAGTCTCGATTTGCACAATCAGCAGGCTGTGTCTGCCTTAATCCGCCACATCAGTCAGGAGCATAGAGTGACTGTACTGCTCGTTGCTCATGATGTCAATCCGCTTTTACCCTACCTGGATCGAGTCCTCTATATTGGGCAAGGACAGACAGCGATCGGTACGCCGGAGGAGGTGATGACATCGGAAACACTTTCACACCTCTATGATTCACCCATTGACGTGTTGCACACGCGGGATGGGCGGATTGTCGTGGTCGGTCAGCCAGAGGAAGTCACGTACCATGCTACTCCTCATACCCATCGTGTTCGCTAGCACGTCTGCATTTAATGTGCAGCCCTCGTGGAATCTCGTCACGGATGTCCAACAGCTTTTTGCCTATCACTTCATGCAAACGGCTTTCCTGGCGGGAACACTGATTGCGCTGATTGCAGGCGCTGTAGGCTACTTCATGGTGCTGCGCGGTCAGAGCTTTGCTGGACACACGTTGGCGAATGTTGGCTTTGCCGGTGCAGGGGGTGCCGTACTTGTCGGCTGGCCACCAGTTGCAGGTCTGCTCGTTTTCTGCATCGGTGCTGCTGTTGGGATCGGAGTGCTGGGCGGAAGACAATCTCGGACCCAATCAGGACAAGGGGTAGCCATTGGCACAATCCAGACCTTTACCTTGGGGTTAGGACTACTTTTTACTCACCTTTCTCCATCTTCAAATGCAGAGGGGATCTACGCGATTCTCTTTGGTGCCGTACTTGGCATCAGCGATCGCGATGTGTACGTCATTGCCCTCACGACAGTACTGACGTTAGCTGGCTTGGTGGCGATCGCCCGTCCTCTGCTCTTTGCTTCAATTGACCCGGCTGTTGCAGAGGCTCGCGGTGTACCTGTGCGCCTGCTTGATAATATCTTCCTGATCTTGCTAGCCTTTGCTGTGGCCCAAGCAGTGCAGGTTGTGGGCGTGCTGCTGATCTTTGCGCTACTCGTCACGCCAGCTGCCATCGCCCAGCAGATTACGGCAAATCCAGCCATTGCAGTTGGTCTATCCATACTCTTGGCGCTGCTGTTCACCTGGACTGGTCTGGCGATCGCCTACTTCACGCCCTACCCCGTTGGTTTCTTCATCACCAGTCTGGCATTTGGTACATATGCCTTGGTACGCCTTATTAAAACAATATGACGCCGTCGCTAAACCTGCTTCAGGACTTACAGGAGATGCTGAGTCTAGATTTTATGCGCTATGCCTTTCTATCGGGAACAGTGCTGGCCCTCGTTTCAGGACTGGTTGGCTATTTTGTCGTGCTCCGCAATTTAGTGTTTGCGACTGACGCGCTGGCGCATGTCACCTTTACTGGAGCGCTGCTCTCTGTTGTTGTAGGCAGTAGTCCACTGTTGGGACTTTTTGGGGTGACGACGCTGGTGGCTCTGGGTATAGGTGTGCTGGGTACACGGGTACGGACACGGGACGTAGAAGTTGGTACCGTACTGGCTTGGGTGCTTGGACTAGGCGCACTCTGCTTGAGCATTTACTCCTCAGAATCCAGTGGAGCCAACAGTACCATCGGCGTCAGCTTTCTCTTCGGATCGATCTTGGGTCTACAGAGGCAGCAGGCCCAATTCATTGCCATCATCGGTGTGGGTACAATCGTCGTACTTCTGGCGATCGCTCGACCCCTGCTGTTCGCGTCCCTCGATCCTGATGTAGCAGCAGCGCGTGGTGTACCTGTGCGGGGACTCAGTGCGGTTTTCCTAGTTTTGGTCGCTCTCAGTATCGGAACGGCAGTTCCAGCCGTAGGAGCCTTGCTGAACTCTGCGTTGCTGGTGACACCGGCGGCGATCGCCCAGCGCCTGGTGCCCCGTCCTTTCGTTGCGCTGCTGCTCTCTGCCTGTCTGTCACTGACTTTTACCTGGGTAGGGTTGACCGTTGGCTTCTACACCCCCTACCCAGTCGGCTTTATTATCAGCACATTGGCCTTTGCCACCTATGTAGCAGTGGTGGCTTTGCAGAGGTTATCTGCACGACTCGTTCTTTAAATGTTTGTAGGGGCGATCCGGTAGATCGCCCCCTACATTGCGACTTATCTGCCAGTTATAGCAGAGATGCGGGTTGGACTCAATTGCCAATTTTTGAGCAGTTGAGCGCGGTTTTGACGCAGATCGGCACGGCTGCGGACTGTTGGGTAAGGAGCGCGATCGCCGCTTAACTATATTGTTCACCGGAACGAGACTCCGGTTCAAGGTTGAACAGCACTTGCAGGGTCTGCATAGCTTTACGTCTTGCCTCAATATCCTGCTGCGCTCGCAGCTGTACTGTCGGATCGTGCAG
>CAXUIV010000086.1:0-11378 GCA_964250875.1 uncultured bacterium | reverse complement strand
AGGGCAATTAAAATTGCCAGAATATCGTTAGTGTTATCAGGTTTATCCATTGGTAATGCTGTACTGCAAGTTCAATTATTCCAGATACTTTAAAGATAAGCTAACTGCTCCTTGTCTGTCTGCGGTCCGTATTCTGTAGTACAGTTTTACTAGTGTACAAGTGCAACCAACAACCAATAACCAACAACCAACGTCAAAACCGACTTTCGTACTCCACAACAGCACGATTGTCACCAGAGAAATCGCTGGAGGCGCGCACCCGCACCCGGTTGTTCACTCGATAGTTAATACCAAACTGAGTCGGTTGGGTGACTGTCAGGTAGCTAGTGATGGAGGCAGAGAGACTACGAGTAAAGTCAATATCACCCTCAGCTGCCAAAGCCAACCCAGAGCTGCCCAGGGAAGAGCTACCCCCTCGCTGTTTTGCTCTAGTTGTATCGACATAAGCTGGGTATATCCGTAGTTCGCTCAAGCCGATGGCATTACCAAGCTTGCTAATACTTCCTTGGAAGTTGCCTAGCACAGCGGACCCAGCTAAGTTAGCAAGTCCCAGCGTACTGTTGCCTCGACCCAGAGTATCGATAAAGCCACCACCTAGGAGTGAGACAATCTCTGCCGGGGTGCGTGAAGGACTACTGGTTAGCTCCAGGTTTTCCGAGAGTTCGCTAGCAGGACCTGTGACTCTAGCCTGGACCTGCACTGTCTCAAACCCGCTGATGCCTGTATCAATTCCCTGGTTGATCTCAGAGGAAGATAAATTGGTCGCAGTGGGCAGGCGACTTTGAGTGATCTCCGGTACATTTGCAGTGAGTCGAACATTCAAAGTCGGGTCCAGTCCTTGAGCGGGGCTAAAGGTTGCCGTTTGTTCGTAACCACGGGCGAGGACAAACTGGGTGGTGAACAAGTTCACCTGACCGCGCTGCAAGCGAATTCTCCCTTGAGGCTGAAGATCGCTCAACGGTCCACTGACATCAAGACTACCAGTTGCCTGAAAGTCGAGGACGGGTGGAAAAGTCACGTCAATTGACTTGCCCAGGATCAGCCGCAGGTCGTTGAGTTCTGGAGCAAACCCATTGGCGGTATTGTCAGAACTGGCTAGGGCTAGAGAGTTTTGAGTTTTGAGTTTTGAGTTTTGAATTGGGATACCCTGGATTGGGGCGATCGCCTCTTTACTGCTGGTGGTGGTCTTCGCGATCACCTTGGTTGGTAAAATTGAGCCGCCGGATAACCCTGAGGAAGCATTGAGCGCTGACGTTAGCAACACCTGACCCTGAGACAACTGCACCTCACCGCCAATTTTAGGTTGCAGTGCCGAACCAGTGATGGCCAGATTGCCACTGACTCCACCCTGATACAGCCCCTTCAAATTCAGCACCAGCTTGTCTAGAGTCACGCTCAGTTGCTGGGCTGGGTCTACCTGTCCATTTGGACTCGGCGTCAGCGGCAGCACCCCCCGTGCCGATACCTGACCGCGAGTGAATTTACCCTGGATATTGTCTACTTGAATCAGACTTTTATCCACATCAGGGTTGTAGCTAAACAGGGCTTTGCCAGTCACGTCTGTCAGCGGTTCCGGCAGCAGCGCCGCGCCGATCGTGGCATTGTTGATCGTCGCCGTTCCGTCCGCCTGCGGTCGTTTTAGAGTGCCTCCTACTTTCAGCCGTACTTGCCCTTGACCGCTCTTCCACGTCACCTGGTTCGTCACCAGATTCAACAGCCCCAACCCCTCATTTTCGACGTCCACATTCAGGCTAATCGCATCGCTTGGCGTGACCTGAGCTGTCGGCAATTTGTAGGGTAGGTTACCGCTGAGTTCAATTGGCCGCGAGGACGAAGTTAGGATCAGGTTACTGCCAAAGAACAAGCGAGAATTGTTGTAGCTAAAGCTGGCCGTTGCTGACTCTACTGGCTTCTGGTTCAGCGTTGCTTGCGCCACGCTGATATCCCCGATTGCCTGAAGATTGCTGATATTGCCTCCCAGCGACGCATTGGCGTTGAGTTGGCCTGTGACATCAACCGGCAGGGCTACAAAATTCTGCACCGACTCCAGAGGAAAGTTTCTGATCACAAGTTGACCGGATTGTTGAGGGCCACCAACGCGACCGTTAAAGGCCAGCAGAGAGTTGCCAGACTCGACCCGCAGCGGCAGCAAGGTTAGGATGCCGTTCGTCAGGCTGCCCCGGGCCAGCACCAGGTTAGATTTGTAGTTCTCCCATTTCCAGTCTCTACCACTCAAATCAAACGTGGCCGAGAGTCCGGTCTGGGGAGTGGTCTCGAAGGAAATTTCACCATCAAAGCTGCCATCTAAACGTCTCAAGAGCGTAATTGGTGAGGCAGCACGGCGCTGTAACCGCTCTTGTGCTAGCAGGACTTGAATCGCCGTAAAGTCACGCAGTTGCTCCAGTACAGGGCCTTGAGGTAAACCCACTGGTATTGTTGTAACATCAGCTGCCTTACCGTATTTGGGCGGCTGCAAACCTTGCTGAAGATCTTCCAGATCGAAAAACCGTAATCCCACAGTCAGGACGTTTTGCACCTGGGCTTGCGCAATTTTGACGCTGCCCTTGATTTGAGGTCCCGACGCCGTTTGAGTGAAGCTGCCAGCCAATGTGTAGCGAGTTGTCACTGGCGTCCCCTCGCCATTGGGACAGCCACTCCTCGTTCTCAAATCCCCGTTGGCGCAGCGTCGGATGAGTTGCGTCAACACACCGTTAGCCAGAGTGCCTGTACCATTGGCGTAGCGGAACTGAGCCTCAAAAGCGGCGTTTTCAATTGGTCCCACCTTCAATTTGGCAACTGCGACACTCCCCTCGGTAGCGAACGTATTTGGGTTAACCGCCAAATCAGCCGAAGCCGTGCCGGAGACAGGCTGAGCCGCGATCGATTGCGGCAACTGTGGCGGCGCAAATGCTTTCACCAAACTAACGGGAAAGTTATCAGCCTTCACAAGCAGGAGATTGCCCTGCGTTCTCCCAGTAGCGATCGCGTCCTGATGCCGAATGAAAAACGAAACAGGTCGGTAAGCGGGCGATAGCGCCACTTCTACCCTGTCCTGTACGCCCGCCAGCCGCAAATTCACTCCTTGTCCAGGGACAACACTGACATCACCGTTGAGGACTCGATCGAAGTTGAGCTGAGCGGTGCCAAAGCCAAGTAAGCTCAACTGCCCTGATGCCTGAATTTGGGACGGGTTGAAGGCTGTCAGCGGTCCTGATGCGGTGAAGTCGCCGTTCACTCGTCCGCGCACTTGGAGAGTGCTGAGTGCGGAGTTAGGAGTGCGGAGTTGGGAACTGGAATTTAGTGCTGCTAGTTGGGCTAGAGGTGCTAACTGCACTCCTTCAGCCGTAAAAGCTCCCCGGAAACGACCGTCGTTTAGCTGCACGTTGGTGGCTGTCACCTGGCCGCCAGCTACCTGTAGCCTGCCGCTCACGTCTCCCCGAATCGCTTCCGGTTTAATTGCTGTCAGATTGCCCAATAGATTAAACTGACCAGCCACCAGGCGTCCCTGCAACTGTGAGGGCAACTGCGGTAGAACTTGGCCTACCTGGATATCAGTTGCCGTCCCCAACGCCTGGAACCGACCATTGCTCAACTGGATGTTGGTCGCAGTAACCGTACCTCCAGCTACGTTTAACTGTCCACGAGCATCGCCGCGAACGTTAGCAACGTCCAAAGCCGTCAGACTACCCAATAAGTCGAACTGACCGGCCACCAGACGTCCTTGAAATTGCCGGGGCAACTGCGGCAAAACCTGACCCACCTGGATGTTAGTTGCGGTCCCTGATGTCTGAAACTGACCATTGCCCAACCCGACAAAAGCTGCTACCGTCCCGTCAGCCACATTCAGCCGTCCGCGAGCATTACCGCGAACGTTTGCCAGATTGAGCGCCGTCGTACTGCCTAACAAATTAAACTGACCAGTCAGATCTCCCTGCACTTGAGGTTGCGGCAACAACTGTCCAACTCTAATGCCAGATACATCGCCCAATACCTGCCACTGTCCGTTAGCCACCTGAAGGTTTGAGGCTGTCACTGTGCCGCCAGCGATGTTCAACTGGCCTGAACCCTGCACTCGCAGCTCTTCAGGTTTAAAAGAAGCCGTGCTGCCCGTTAAGTTGACATTTCCACTCAGCGGCGACTGCAAAGCTGTGGGAACTTGGGCTAAGCGTCCAAGTTGGACTCCGTCTGCCCGCATTGCCGCCTGGAACTGACCGTTGGCGACCTTGATACTTGAAGCCGTTACCGTACCGCCAGCAACGTTCAACCGGCCATTGCCTTGGAGGGCGAATGTTTCTGAGTTAGACTGGCCTGAGAAGTTGAACGTTCCGCTCACGGGTGGTGCTTGAATTCCTTTAGGAACCTGTACCAGACGGGCTAACTCAATTCCATCGGCATTCCCTGATGCCACAATGCGGCTATTTGCATATTGTCCAACAGCCCGGACTGTACCGCCTGCCACGTTGATCACAGCGTCACGAAAAGCGATCGCACTTGCCCCAGCCTGGAGCAGTCTGAATCTACCAGTAGCCGGGTAAACAGCTTGAGGAGCCTGCCAGTTCACATCTGTCTGAAGGGCACCAATCGCTCCAGAAACCTGCGTGGTGGCGGAGACGGTGCCAATTTTTACGTCGGGTGAGACGCCGTAAAGCTGAGCTGTCGCATCGGCTGGAACATTTTGCGCCACCAGATTAAAATCTACGACAGGCGGAGCCAGAATCTGGTTGGGGGAGGTGTTGGGTGTCTTCGCTAGCTGAATTTTGCCGCTGCCGGTAATCAGCCCTCCAGATGCTGGCCTTGCCCGAATATCTGTTAAGGCGATCGCCGCTGTCGCGGTCGGGAAGTCAAACTTGGAGCGAGCCGTACTGAACTCAACGCGATCAACGCGGACTGGTTTGATGTTTGCAGCCACACCTGAGAGAATCGGATTCAGAATCGGCCCGGTGACTCGCAGGTCAGCTCTGAACACGCCTGATACCTTTACCGGCGGCGACGGAATCTTGAGAGTCTCACGAGCGTTATCGACTGTCACCCCATTCACTCTGGCAGCGAGGTTGTAATTGGCGGCGAGATCGAGTGATCCCTTAGCTACAAGCGGAATTTTGCCAAAGCTGGTTGATACATTGCTCAGCTGCACCTGAGTTCCCTGGAAGCGGAGACTGCCTACGGCGTTACTAAACGGTTGCGGCAGTCTTTCTATCTGAGCTGTTACGGCTTTTAAGTTAGCCGTTCCCGCCAGCAGTGGGATCTTTAACTTGGGACTGAGCTGGACTCTCAAATCACCATCAACCCGACCCCCTTGAATGTCAAAAGGAACCCGAATCAAGTGGGTAATATCGGCACCCAGCAAATCTTGCCCAAGCAGGTGCAGGTTGTGTTCGTTGTCTTTGAAATGTGACTCTCCCTGCACCTCAAAGTTGCCGCCATTGACAGCTTGACCATTCAGTTCATAGCTCACAAACTGCTGCTTGAGATCGAGCAGGTGAGCAATCCCGTCCACTTGTTTAACGGCAAATGGCACCCGACTGTGATTCGGTTTTGGGTACGCCACCAACACCACACTGGCGTTGCTCAACCGGACTGTGTCCAGGGCGGTGTTAATTGGTCCAGGCTTGACGTCAGTCGAAATGGTGGTGCGAATCCAGCGACCCTGTTGATCCTGTTCAGCGTAGACATCTGGCTGGATTAATTTGATGTCCAAATGCAGTGTGCGGGTAAAGAGGACATTCAAGGGATTGAACGTGGCTTCCACAGCCTTGACTGAGGCGCGATCTGGATCGTTGGCTGTAGCAGGTATAGATGTCGGGCCAAACTGCACGCTGGTGAGAGAAAAACCTTCCACTCGCCCCAGCTGCACTGGCCGCTTGAGTGTCTGAATCAGATTTTTCTGCACCAGCGGCGCTAAGCCCTGGTGGACAAATATCCACAGCCACCAGGCACCTCCGGCAAAGGCAACCAGTAGTGAGACGCCCAAGGCAACCCCAATAGAAGCGATGGGGAGACGCCGACGCCGATTAGCAGGAGTTACGGGTTGGTTATCTGGATTGGGGGAGTTGGTCATCTGGAGAGTGCGGAGTGCGGAATGCGGGGTGGGGAAGTGGATTGACCATCTTAGAATACGGCAACAATCTGGCTGTAGAGTCGTTGTTAATAGTTGTTTGCACGAAGAGCCTAGAACATTACTATAGGAAACAAAGATGAGAGGTAAATAATGATCGCACCCGTGCGCGTGTTTGTTCTACTGTTTAACGCCCAGACTGATAATGAAGGAATTCATACGGTTCGGGTTGAGAATCGCAATAAGGTACTGATTTTCGAGTCTGAAGACGACGCCACTCGCTTTGGACTGATGCTGGAAGCTCAAGACTTTCCAACACCTACAGTTGAAGCAATGGATGTCGATGAGATCAAGGAGTTTTGTGAGGGTGCAGGCTATGACTGGGAGCTGATTCCATCTGGTGCTTTAGCGCTTCCACCGGAAACAAATGTGGAGCAAACAGAATGGCAGGCAGAGGGACGTCAGCAACCAGCAGACCCATCTAATTCTGAGCTAGACCGCATTCGACGTCAACTAGAAGGACTTTTGTGAACGTGAAAAATCTGGAGGAGCGCGGTCATCTCCTGACAGAACAGGTTAACCCTAATAGTCAGAATTTAGATCAGCTAAGTTCCCTGGAATTGGTTGAGTTGTTCAATGAAGAAGATGCTGGCGCAGTCGCTGCTGTTGCTGCTGCCAAGACCCAGTTGGCGGAAGCGATAGACAGCATATCTGTCGCTCTACGTCAAGGGGGACGACTGTTTTATGTAGGGGCAGGAACAAGTGGGCGATTGGGTGTGCTGGATGCCGCTGAATGTCCGCCCACGTTTTGTACTCCGCCAGAGTTGGTGCAGGGAATTATTGCTGGTGGGGCTGCTGCCCTGGTGAAAAGTTCGGAGGATTTGGAAGACCGGGCTGAAGATGGAAACGCAGCGATCGCTCAGCGACAGGTGACCCAACTCGATGTGGTGGTGGGTATCACAGCTGGAGGAACAACGCCCTTTGTTCACGGGGCACTCCAAGCAGCGCGTCAGCGAGGAGCAACAACCATTTTTATCGCCTGTGTTCCTGCTGCCCAAGTCAGGGCTGAGACTGATATTGACATCCGCCTGTTGGTGGGGCCGGAAGTCTTGGCTGGCTCAACTCGTCTCAAAGCTGGAACGGCGACAAAGTTGGCTTTAAACATTCTCTCAACGGGAGTGATGGTGCAGCTGGGCAAGGTTTACGGCAATCGCATGGTGGAGGTAGCGGTAACGAATCAGAAGCTGCGCGATCGGGCTTTGCGGATTTTACAAGACCTTACGGGTCTAGGCCGAGAGAGTGCCAACCACTTGCTAGAAGAGAGCGGTCTTCGGGTAAAGTTAGCGTTGCTGATGCATTGGACAGGCTTAGCCCGCGAAGAGAGTGAGCAGCTACTCGTCCAACACCATGGCCACCTGCGGGCAGCCGTTTTGAGCCAATCAACGCAGCAGGAGCGATGATGAGTGATGAATTTCCGTCTCGGTTGTGCTGTTTGGTCGTACAAGGGTTGGGTCGGCGACTTTTACCCTCAAGGCAGTCGTGCGGCTGAGTTTCTTGCTCTCTACAGCCAGCGTCTCACCACTGTCGAAGGTAATACAACTTTCTATGCCGTGCCTGACCGCGACACTGTAGCGCGATGGGCAGCAGAAACACCTCCTGGTTTTGAATTCTGCCTCAAGCTACCACGAGATTTAACCCATAAAGGTCTGCTAAAGCCATCTATTCCTGGTGCATTAAGTTTTCTAGAGCAGATGCGCGGTCTGGGCGATCGCCTTGGCCCTATCTTTGCTCAGCTGCCACCGCGTTACGGACCTGATTCGTTGAACGACCTCATAGCCTTCCTTGACGCTTGGCCTCGGAGTGAAACTCCGTTAGCCCTGGAAGTTCGTCATTCTGACTGGTTCCGAGAACCTACTGCCAGTCAACTCACAACGGTTTTATCACAGCTAGGCGTTGGTCGCGTGCTATTGGACACTAGACCAATTTACAGACCGGATGACCCACAGGTGCAGACGGAACGGCGTAAACCTGAGCTACCAGTGCAATTCAGCGTTACTGCAAGCTTCAGTATGATTCGCTTCATTAGTCATCCGCATCGAGATCTTAATCAAGCTTTCCTGCAAGAGTGGGTTGAATTTGTTGACCACTGTTTGCGTCAGGGTGTACGCCTTTACTTCTTCGTTCACTGTCCAATCGAAGCGCAAACCCCCGGCACAGCACGTTACTTTCAACAAATGCTAGAGCAGCAGGATATCCCAGTCCCATCCCTTCCTTGGAACAGTATTGAGCCTTCTACCCAACTCAGTTTGTTTTAAAACCTTGCAAGCGGACCAATAACAGTATCACTAACAACTAGCAACTAGCAGCCAACAACCAACAACAAGGCGTTAGGGAACAAGATTTACAGATGTGCGTCCACTGCTCATAACCATCTACTCATAGAGGTCTCTTGCGATGTCTCCCACTAATACTTGGCGCTCTGGAACTGCCGCCGCACTTACAGCATTGGCAATTACAACTGGCGCAAGCGCACCCATCATTACACCAGCACCGGCCTTGGCTCAGTATGAAACCCAGTACCAGGTTACAATCCCAGCCGGTACCCGCATCCCAGTTCACTACAATAAGAACAAAATTGTTGTGACTCCTGATGAAACTTCACCTGTAACGCTTAGGGTGGCGACAGATATCGTGTCGCGTAACGGTACAGTGTTGATTCCATCCGGAACTCAAATAGTTGGTCAACTGCAACCCGCTACCAGAAACGGTATCAGAGGCTCCCGGTTTGTGGCGAGGCAGTTGGTATTTAGTAATGGTCAGCAGTACAACATTAATGCCAGTTCTGCGGTAGTTACCAGAACTCAAACAATCAGTCGTGGTGCTAGCACGGGTACAGTTCTCACAGGTGCAGCGGTTGGTGCCGGGGCAGCATCGGTCCTTACAGCCGTTGCTGGTGGTGGGTTCAAAATCCCAGCGACCTTGGGCGGTGCGGCGGCAGGTGCTGTAGGTGGACTAGTGTTCGGTAAAAGAAAAGCTAACGTCGTCGTCATTTATCCCAACAACGGTGACTTGAATCTCGGACTTCGTTCTAATCTGGCAATACGTTAATAGGTATGATGGTAGGGGCAACTGACGCATTGCCTCTACTCAAAGCTAAGAACGGAATACCATAGTTAATTAGCCCTAACTTGAGGCACTTGTGTAAAAGCGCAGTGCAAACCGCCAAAAAACGCCTGTAGCAGACAGTAAGCCGAGCGCCAGTAATCCTGCGCCAACTACCCACCCCCCTTGGACACGACCTAACATCGCTTCAGCTGGTACAGTAGTTAGGAAAGCCACAGGCACCACAAATGTGAAGAAGAAACGGTAAGCAGTGGGATAGGCAACCATAGGATACCGCCCTGCTTCTAAAAGACCTCTAAGCACTTCGGTGACATTGTAAATTTTAACGAACCAGATGCTGGTGGCTCCTAGCATAAACCAAAGGCTGTAGAGGATTAAGAGACCAAACAGCAAAGGTATGGCACTCAAAAGGTAGTCACCCAGTCCAACCCCCAATCGGCTACCTGCGTAGGCAACTAGTAAACCTCCAAAGATCAAGTCTGGCAGTCCCCAAGGGGAAAGAGTGTGCATGGAAAGCCAGAATTGACTGTTGATTGGCTTGAGCAGGACGAAGTCCAGCGTCCCCTCCTGCACATATTTCACAATATGGTTCAGATTCGGGCTAAGGAATGTGCCGGAGAAGCCCTGAAGTACGGTGAAGATCCCTAGAACCACAAGAGCCTCATCCTGGTTCCAACCCTTAAAAGTGTAGCCAGTGCGGTAGAACAGGAACAGCCCGAACAGGCTGCCAATCAAATTGCCTAGGCTCGTTAATGTAGCCAAAGCGAAGTTAACTCGGTATTCTAACTCCGCTGCGATCGCCGCACTCCACAGCAGCCCCAATACACGCGAATATCTTCTCATTGTGACTGAGTATCCTCAATAAATCCCCGCTCTACACCAGCAGCATATTTTTCGAGGTTGGATTCAATCCACGCGGCAGTTTCGGGATGACCTAGCTCTGATGCCGTTCGCATAGCAGCTATCCAGCTGTACAACAAAGTTGCATTCACTGCTTGGGTAGCCTCTAGCCCTCGCCAGACAGCTGGTGGAACAGGGACACGTTCTGTAGCCTCCTTGAGAAAGTCACGACCGGCTGGGCGAATGATATTATTGCTTTCGACTGTAATTCGGCCTGTGTCAGCAGGAGATTCTCCTTCCCACTTGACCTCACCGTTCAGGCAGTAACCCCACGGTTGCAGAAAGTGAACAATCAGGTATTGCAGCCAAGCAATATAGTGGTAAAACTTCTCGCGTCCGTCCCACTGCATTCCTCTGCCGTCAGCTGTTGGAATCCACTGACACCACAATCCAGGTTGACCTGACGGTGGCCTATTGTAATCGACTGCTGAAATCCAATCATTTTCTTCGTCCCACTTTCGGTTGACGAAATAGCCTCCATCTTCGCCCAATGGTAGACCGACGGCAGTTCTGGCTGAATCGGAGACATTTCGCAATACCGCTACGTTGCGCTTGACTCGACGAGTGGCAGCAAACTCTAGTAGATACAGGGCTTCGCTATCAAGTAGTCGTTGATCGAGGGTAAAGACACCGTCAAACTGCGTTGTGTAGCCCATCTGCCATCATGTTTACGTCTTTAGGATGCGTTTCTACCAACGGAAGCCTTGGTAGGCTGGATAGCGAACTGCGTGGATGAACGCAAATCTTTCTTTTAAGGTATCAGAGAACAGGATTAACTCACAATGACTACAAGTACTGAGCGCTCTGAACAGATCAAGAAGCTGCGTGAAATGGTAAAAGACATTGATTATGCCATGTTGACGACTGTCTGTGAAGATGGAACACTGCATAGTCGTCCTATGTCAACCAATGGGCAGGTTGAACTTGACAACGACCTTTGGTTTTTTACCTATGCCAGCTCAGAGAAAGTAGCTGAAATAGAGCGTAACAACAAAGTCAATGTCAGCTTTGCCGCACCGCACAAACAGTCCTACGTCTCAATGTCCGGGACAGCGGAACTGATACGCGATCGCGCCAAGCTCGAGCAATTGTGGCAGCCGCAGCTGAAAGCTTGGTTCCCCAAGGAATTGGAAGAACCGGATATTGCCTTGCTTAAGGTCAACGTGGAGAAAGCAGAGTATTGGGACTCGCCATCCAGCCCAGTAGCACACGCGATTGGGTTGGTGAAAGCGGTGACAACAGGAGAGCCTTACTCCGGGGGCGAGAATGAAAAGATCGACAAACTATAGCAGTTCTATTC
>CAXUIV010000085.1:0-11412 GCA_964250875.1 uncultured bacterium | reverse complement strand
CTTCAACTCAAAACTCCCCACAAGGGGGCACGGCAAAACTCAAAACTCAAAACTCTTACACCGTCACCCTCCGCACCGCCCGTCCCTACCGCGTCAGCCCTGGTGCTGTGTTGCAGGTAGAAGATGGTGGCCTGGTGCAGCGGGGGGATAACCTCGTGCTGCTGGTGTTTGAACGCGCCAAGACTGGGGACATTATTCAGGGATTGCCCCGGATTGAAGAACTGCTGGAGGCGCGTAAACCGAAGGAAGCCTGTATTCTGGCCAAACGACCGGGCACTGCCGAAGTCGCTAGGGTGGAGGATGAAACGGTCGAGATCAAGGTGATTGAGCGCGACGGCAATGTGACTGAGTATCCGATTGGTCCTGGTCAAAACGTCGTGCTGTCCGATGGTGATACCGTTGACACCGGCACGCCACTCACGGACGGTCCTGCTAATCCCCACGAGATTTTAGACATCTTCTTTAACCTCGACCCCAGCCTCGGCACCTATCCGAGTGCTTTGAGAGCTTTGTCGCAGGTGCAGACGTTTTTGGTCAACGAAGTCCAGTTGGTCTACCAGTCCCAGGGGATTGATATTGCCGACAAGCACATTGAGGTAATTGTGCGGCAGATGACTTCCAAAGTCCGCATCGATGACGGCGGCGACACCACAATGCTACCCGGTGAACTCGTGGAGCTGCGCCAGGTGGAGCAGGTGAATGACGCCATGAGCATCACTGGTGGTGCCAAGGCCGAGTACACCCCGGTGCTGTTGGGCATCACCAAAGCCTCGCTCAACACCGACAGCTTCATCTCCGCCGCCTCCTTCCAAGAAACCACGCGGGTGTTAACCGAAGCCGCGATTGAGGGTAAATCTGACTGGCTGCGCGGCTTGAAAGAGAACGTCATTATTGGCCGCTTGATTCCCGCCGGTACTGGCTTCAATGCCTATGAAGATACCAGCGTCATGAGTGAAGACCCTGATTTAGCGGGGGGATTGTTTGATGAGACCGACGACCCACTCGACGTCGTTCTGGATGACCGGACAGCTCGTGCTTACAATTTAGACGGCGGCATGGGCGAGGCTACTTTCGGCTTCGAACCCGGTCCTAGTGCCATTTTGGATGAGGATGATGAATTGATCGATGATGGAGTTGAGGATCTGGAGGACGACGAAGACGACGAGGACGACGACGACTTTGAGGACGACGAAGAGTAGACTGTTGTTAGTAGTTGGTTGTTGGTTGTTAGTAGTTAGTAGTTAGCTGTTTGTTGTCAGGTAGTAGTAACAAACTATGAACAGCAAAGCAACAACCAATAACTAACAACTAATAACCAACAACTAATAACTAACAACTGTCACTTGAGTTGGTCGGTAGTTGCTTCCAAGTTTGTTAGCACAAAAGCCCAAATCCCGCGTTTGATTAGGTGCAATCGTCCGTCCCCAGTCTAGTGGCGTTACCGCATACTGGGTGGACGATGCGCCTACTCGCTCTTGAGGTTTGAAATTACCATTCCAACTTTGAGCGATCGCAGCTTGATCCATTTGGAAGTTCAGTTGCCAATCGTTAACGATAGCGTTGCTCTGATTGGTGACCTGTAGACCAACACAAAATCCGGATTGCCAATCTGACTGTACGTTAACTGCCGCCCGCAGTTGGGTTGAAGCCGAGAATGGGGGTTGGATAGAAGATGAGGAGAGGTTGGTAGTAGCTCCGTGGAGATCGGCCATAGGTAGCAACGGTGATAGCTGTTCTTGCTTGTCCACGTTGACGCTTTTCCAGTCGTCTTGCAAAATCCCGCCGGTATTTGCACTGTCAGGATTCCAACTCCAGTAGGTAAAGCTTAGATGTTTTTGCCGAATGTAATCGATCAACTGCCGCTGCCAGATCCCCTCCTGAGAACTTTTGTCCACCTGACGCCCACCAAACTCTCCGATTAAAACTGGGGCGATATTATCGGTGGCAATATAATGGAAACCTGTCTCCCAACGCTTGTCCAGATTCTTGGGAAAGCTGGTGTCCGCAAACCAAGGTTGAGCGTAGACTCCAGGCCCGTACTCATGAGCAGAATAGACCAGATGATGAGGCGCAGCCAAACGAACTGGGTAGCGTCTAACACCTTCTAGATTACCCCCTTGCCAATGGTGCGACAGTTGCTGGCCTGGGACATGATTCTCAACCCCTTCAACCACAATCAGCCAGTTGGGGTTGAGAGCTAGAATCGCATTGCCAGCCCGCTCAGCTGCTAGTCTCCAGTCGGTCGCTGGATCATTAGTACCCCAGCTGCTCACTCCGTGAGGTTCATTCTTTAAATCTGCCCCAATAACGTTGGTCTGATTTTTGTAGCGGGTTGCTAGCATTTTCCAGGTATCAATCCAGTCAGCTTCTGTAAATCCATCTCCGTACCACAGAGCCGGAATCCGCTGATCGTTGAGCCGGTGACTGTCGAGCAGAATTAATAGTCCCTGCCGTTGGGCCTCCTGAATCGTTAAATCCATCACCTGTAGCGGCGTTTTACCTTGAAGGTCTTGGTTTTTGCCTTGGGTGAAGTCAATTCCACTGACGTTGGCAGCACGAAGTGATTGTACTGAGTACGGCAGCCGAATGACGTTGTACCCCAAGCTTTTTATTTGCGCCAACATCTCCTTGTAGTCACGCACCCACAAACCATGAGGAGCATGAGATTCTGTCTCTAGGCCAAACCAATTCACTCCCCTAAGCAGCACAGGCTTTCCTGTGGCATCGACAATATTCGAGCCTTGGGTTGAAAGCGGTGGCTGAATGGTCATTGCCGCAGTTGCTACGTCAATGGAGCTGTGGAAAGGCCACATCATCAGGGTTAAGCACACCGCAGCTAACAACAGCCACAGCGATCGCTGATCTTTGCTATTCAACCGTAGTAGGTTAATTTGCCTCTGCTTAAACCAATCTCTCCGGTGAATTATTCTCTGGCTGACTTTAAACTGATGGGTGAATAGTCTGTTAATAGATTTGTATATCCAGGTTATTAGACATAAACTTCTTTGAAAGAAATTAGTCATATCTGCAAACATTGTAGTGGTTGACTCAGTAGGAGGTAGTCAAATCAAGGTAAGTATCAAGATACTTGAATGTAGCAAAAAGTGCCTTTAAGCGCGAGGTGGATACTACGGCTGCCTAAAAAACTTACAAAACTTTTACATCTTTATTTCGCTCTTCATCAGCGCTATACGGCGAATCAGTGAATCAAAGATTAATCTAGTATTTAAACGTAGGTAAATCCATCCTTAGCGACCTGTGTTGTCAACTTCTGATTGTTGTGTTGAGTAGGGCATTGAGGTTCTGCTAACTCTACTTTGTCTCATCACTAGTACTTCTAATCGACACTAAAGTTATAAATCATGGCTATATCTTCACTCAAAAACCTAGTCTTGGTACCTTTCCTCATTTCATCAGCTGTATTCTCAACACTAACTTTGCCTCTAGCGCTACTTGGTTCTAAGCCAGTAGTCATTCGACTGCAAGAGGAGCCAGTCTTTGACGGCAGAGTCAGGGATATTGCCGCCCCTTACTTGGGATTGGCAGGCTTACTGAGTTTAGGAGCAGGCATCACCAGTGTTGCAGTGACGGGTTGGAAACGGTCTTCGCTTAAATCTGCTCAGTTCGAGCAGCATTTACTCGGTGTTCAGCAACATCTAAAAGAAAAAGAAGCACTGCTAGAGGAACTAAGACTGTCAGAATCTCGACTAGAGACTTCTGGACTACACATCTTCTTAGACGCAGAGGAAACCGGGAGTAAAGACGCTGCAAATCGGCGCACTCCTGTTATGGAAACCGCGCTTGATGTAAAGGCGGCAGCTATAGAAATGCCTGCACAAGTCTTTGAATCGGGTAGTTCTGGTCGAGCTGCAGAGGCAAGAAACACTGCATCTCTACAATCTGTTCCTATTGAGAAGACTCAAGCTGCTGCGTCTGCATTTCAATCCGCCCAGACTTTCTTAGGCTTTACTCAAGCAGGTACTCTCCGTAACAAACCAGGTGCCGCTGTAGCCACTCAAAACTCAACAACAGCACTCTTACCAGTTGAAGAACTTCAAAGCCAAATCAAACAACTGATGACTCAGATAGAGACTCTGCAAGATTCTCTACAGATATCAACTCAACCAAATACACCTGAAGAGAATCAGACCATCTCACCCCTCATCCATCGGCATCATCAAACACAGATTGTGGAATCTTGGCTGATGCACAAGGTCGCTTCTTAAATTGGTTGTTAGTTGTTGGTTGTTAGTAATACAAACAATTAACAACTAACGCTTGCGTAATCGCACCGCCGCGACTGCGTGGGATGAGTTAACGGGAGCATTGAAAAATAATCGCGATTAATTAGCGCAGAAACTGTGACGGTGAGAGCGGGGCATCAGTCTGACTCGCTTTAGCGGGTGGCATGATAGAGTTACCCAGCAATCTTGGCTGCGTTAAGGAGCGGTTGCCCCAATCATCATTGAGGTCTTGTGCCTGAAGCCCATTTGGTGTGCCTCCAGCAGGTATTGCAACTGGTAGGGTTTGACTGGCTTGCACGTACTCCTGACCATCAGCAGTAAACCGAACGAGATGACCTTTCAGCTGCAATTGCTGCTGAGATTTGTAGAATTGATCGGATGGGTCAAAAGTGGCAAGAAAAGTCACTTTAGCATCCGGGTAAAGCAGTTCAATTGGCGATTGCTCCAGTTGCCAGGTCTCCTGAGATCGGCCATCAGGTGCGACTTGCCACAGATTGAGCGTGGTCTGCCATTTTCCCTGGGATGCCTCAACAGTTCGACGAGACAGAATGGAGTAACTGGCATCCGAGTCAGGAAGTAACTGCTGGTCTGTAACCCTCAAATAGCGGACTGCCGCAACTGTAATTTGACTCTGGTCGGGAAGATTAGTACTACCGCTCAAGCTGTAGACTCCAGGATGGGCCTGCTGGACGGCTTCAATTTTAAGAGCAACGTCTGGTGGACTAGTCAGTGCGGAGCAACCGCTGCATAAAACTAGCAAACTAAGAACGATAGCCCACGCCTTGCGAGGGATCGAAATAAGCATTAGTACCTCCTGTCAAAAATTTTAGTGGACTATTACCGCTCTAGAATAGGCTGCGATCGCAGATGTTGGCGAGAGTTAAAAGCAACTTTATAGATACCGTGAAAATACTGTCGGGATTGGGAACTTGTTAGTGAAAGTGCCAGTCATCCTACTGAATTAGCTGATGTTAGTTTTTTAGATTTCAACGGTTTGGGGTGCATCTAGTCGTTTTACTTGTAGATAAAAGTAGATAACAACCGTCCATTGAGTTGCCGATCATGCATGTCGTTGTTATATTGGCGCAGATCGGTACGGTCAAGACTTATCCAGCCAAAACAAACCGGGTAATGAGCCAAACAGCACCTGATTTTCCTCAATTTGCCTTTCCTGATCAGCTACAAAAGATTGATCTGCTGATCGGAGTCATCTCTCTCTGCGTATTCTGTGCAAATAACATTCAATCTGCTCAAGCCACACCCCTTAACCTACCAGCTAAGCGGTCACAGGCAGTGCCCCAGCAAGCAATATTGGTTGCTAGCAGCGAGGGTCCGCCAGTGGTACTGGGTCAACTGGAGGAATCATTCATTCAGCAGTCGGCACCTGCTGTATCTGGGTTCCAACCAGTTGCCTCACGTACCGTTAAAAACACTTTTAAACGGATTGCGGAAACATTTCCACCACTTAACAGTAAGGGCGATCAATCGGTCGCTCCTTTTTTAGGAATCGCCTCTTTACCAACGAATCAGACCTTACTGCCTGTTCCCTCAGCACCGATACCGCAATCAAAGACTGCAAGTGCAAACCTCAATCCGCCACCCGGTTTGTCGTTGCCACCAGATGAGCTTCGCCCTAGGTCGGTGGAGCTACCCACATTGCCTATCCAGATACCCACAACATCAACCGCCCCGGTCAGGACCTGGCAGGCGCAGCTCCAGTCTGAATACGTAGCAGGTACTTATGGTTATGGCTCCTACCCAACTACAGGACAGCCGATCGCCTTGCCACCGATCCAAGCACCGCCGCCACTGATTCCGATCGCACCGACCTGGCAGGAACAGCTCCAATATAGGGAGTCTGTCGCAGGTGGCTCGCCTTATGGTTCTTACGGTTCTTACCCTGTAGGGCCTACCTATGCAGGTCAGTCGGCTACCCTGCCGCCGACCCAGGCACCGACAGATGTAAGCCCAATCACTCCGACCTGGCAGGGGCAAATTCAATCCAGGGATTCTGTAGCAGGTGGCTCATCTTATGGTTCTTATCCTACAGGACAATTGCCCGTACCGCTCAGCCAGATTCAGACACCGCTGTTGCCATCAACACTGGGACCAGCACCAGGTGACGCTCCCGCTCCCAACTTCAACCCGCCAACACTGGGACCAGCACCAGGTGACGCTCCCGGTCCCAACTTCAACCCGCCTTCGATACCAAATCCGAATACAGCACCATCAGATCGGACACGCCTACGTCCTACTGATGCCGTGACCTCTTCCGCTCTCCAGCTCCAGGGAGTTTACCTATATCAAGGCAATCAGTCCTCGGCGCGGGCGCGGGCAGCTGCCATCTACCCACTTACCCCGAATCTCCTGTTTGGTGCCACCTTGGATCTAACGAGTGGAAATGCCTTTTCCGACTCGCAAGAGCAGGGATTGAGCATCAATGAGCTGTATCTTGCCACCTCTTTCCCAGGACTGCCTAACCTCCGCTTTGTCGGCGGTAAGCTAGATTTGACTTCCTATTTTGACCGCAATAGCTTCGCCAAAGACGGCGCAACTCAGTTCTTCAACACTGTATTTCAGACTAATCCGGCCCTAAGTGCGGCTGGAATTTCATCCCGTCCAGGTCTTCTGGTAAACTTTAGCCCCACAGACAATATTGAAGCTAAGGCTGCCGTCTTTTCTTCATCTCGCACGATCAGTAACTTTAGCCTTGACGGCTTCGCTGGTGAGGTGGGTATTCGCTATGGTAACGCCATCATTCGAGGGACCTATGTTTCTAGCCGCGACGCTACCTTGAGTGGATTTAGAGAGATCTTTGGGACACTACGCAGTGGGACCACTGACCAGTTCGGTCCACGCCGGACAGATCAGCAGGATGCCTACGGCGTGAATGCGGAGGCGTTTGTGCCCAATCTTAATTTAGGAGTGTTTGGTCGTTACGGTCACTATAATAACTTCAACGTTGGTAAAGGTGGGGATACCTACAGCGCTGGCCTGAGCGTATTTGATTTATTTACACATTATGATCGACTCGGTCTAGCCTATGGTCAGGATTTATCCAACGACCTCCTGCGGCGGCAGTTTGGAGCTAAGCGACCTGATGTTTTGGAGCTGTTCTACGATTTCCGTTTCTTGCCCTCTCTTAGAATTGGTCTTTCGGTTCAAGAACGCAATGCTTTTTCTGAGACGATCTTGGGATTTAGGGTTAAAACTGAGTTTGACGTGGCACCGATCGGGAAGCAGGGCCAATGAGTCAAAACATTCAAACAGGCAAAAGGCAAAAGGCAATTCAGCTCCAGATTTTCTTCCTATCTCTGGTCTACTTTCTACTTCCTACCTTTTACTCGTCGAGTGGGCTGGGACAGGTTAAATGGGGGATCTCAGTTGCTCAAGCCCAGACGCTGCCCACAGAAGTGCGTCAGGCTTACACACTGTTGGGCCAAGGGTTAGTAAGAGACGCGATCGCGAGTTTCCAGAGAGCCTTGGAGCGTTATCCTCAATCACTCCCAGCCAAATTGGGACTGGCTATCGCTTACAGGCGACAGGGACTGATCGCCGAAGCGTGGACAGCCTATCAACAGGTACTCGCCCAAGACCCAACCAACCAGCTGGCATTAAAAACCGTTGGCTTGCTAGGCGGTTATCGTCCGGAATGGCAGCAACAAGGCGTCGCCGCCCTCACCACCTTATTAAACTTAAATCCCAACGACACCGAAGCGCGGACTCAAAGAGGCTTACTGTACGGCTACCAGCAGCGATTTGCCGAAGCACTAGCAGACTATCAGCTTGTGCTACAGACACATCCAACGCCAGAAGCAGTCCTTGGAGCAGCTCAAATCTACACCTCCAGCGGCAATCCAGCCCAAGGACTAGAGCTGTTTAACCGCTACAGAGACACAGGTAAACCGATCACCGGGTACAGCGCGATCGCCTACAGCCAAGCTCTACGAGAAACCGGCAATCCAACAGCAGCAGTGCAGGTGCTTCAGGCTCAGCTCCAGCGTTTAAACAAACTCGACAACCTCGCCATTCAGACCCGCGTCGAACTCTCCCGCGCCTACCTAGCAAATCATCAGTCAACCGAAGCCCTAGCGGTACTAGATCCGCTAGCAGGTAGAGCGGATACAAACCTCGTGTTGGCGCGATCCCTCAGTGAAATTCGTCGTCAAACCAACGCTAGACTAGACAACCAAATTGCCTCTCTCTGCCGTCAAGCACTCGCTCAATCCTCCAACCCGCAGGTAGTGCGCGAAGCAGCCGACATCCTCAGCAGTTTGCCCACCTTCAAACAAACAGCCCTACAGCTGTATCAACAGCTAGCAGCACGCCAACCCGACGACCAAAGTCTAATCGTCAAGCAACTGGCGATCGCAAGTCAGCTAGGATTAATCTCCAAAACTGACCTCAGAACACGTCTAGCCACAGCACTTCAAATACCCTCAGACCGGAACCAGCAGCAGAGAACAGCGCAAGCCTTAGCAGAAATCGATCCCCCCGGACCAGAACTTCTGCCCCTCTATCAAAATCTCCTACAGACTGGCGTCAACCAACCGTTCTTGAACTTCCGGATTGCTCAACTGTTGCTCCAAAACAACGATGAAGCAGGGGCAAGACGAGCATTAGCAGCCTATGCCGCTACCCCTACAGGCTCCAGAGATTTGGCCCCACAGTTGCTAGCAGCAGAAATCGAACGGCGTGAAGGCCACCTCGAATTCAGCGCCCAGCGCTACCAAACCCTCATAGCTCTCAATCCACCAGACAACGACATCCTTAACTCTGCCCTACGCGGGCTAGCCGGAATTCGGCTGCAACAGCACCAGCCAGACGCAGCATTAGCGATCTACGACCAGCTCGTCGCTCGTAACCCTCAAGACCCGACAATCCAACTGGGACGGGCCAGTATAGCATACCAAGCAAAGCGGATCACAGAGTTCCAAGCAGAAACAGTCCTCAACAGCTGGCTACAAACCCAACCCGCCACAGAAGCCCCACCAGAGCTGTTTAGCCTAGTTGGCATACTTCCTCCGGAGGCACAGCGGGAACCACTGTACAAAGCACTAATAGAATTTGACCCAAACAACATACCAGTGCAGCTACGGCTGATTCAGGCCATAGCAGCTCGTAGCCCAGCCGAGGCGAGAGCTAGAGTCATCAGACTAGCAGCTCTCAATCCAAACAATCCAGGTGCCTACTTCTTACAGGGACAGCTCGCTCAGGGAATCGGTGACCTGAATCTCGCCAGCAGCGCCTACCAAAAGATATTGACGCAAGACCCGGATAACACCGATGCCCTATCGGCCCTAGGCGGCATCCGGTTTCAAGAGCGGCAGTTTGACTCCGCTGAGCAACTCTACTCCCAAATTCTTGCCATCAAGCCAGACCCAGAAGTCCGACGCACCCTAGCCGACCTCACTGCCGCTCAAGACCGACCCCTTGATGCGCTCAAACAGCTAGAACAACTGCAATTAGAACAAATAGCCAGCGGTGCAGCCGATGGCGAACTGTCCCATCGGATGCAGCAAATCCAAGAAGACTTCCTCAGACGGCGAGGTTTTCAACCCTCCTGGGAGCGCTACTAAGTAGAATGAAGCACGCAATATGAAGCAACTTAGACAGGTAGGAACAATCCACCAATTCCTCCCACAGCCGTCAGGACTCAATCAGGTAGAAGGATAAATTTCTATGTTTGATCCTTCACACCTCATCCTGCGTCTCCTCATCCTTAGTCTGCTGTTTCTAGGCGGCTGCCTGTCCTCCACCGAAAAACAGCCAGAGGCCCACGAAACGCCGCCCACCGTCTCCCCCGTCGCCAGTCCCGCCACACCAGATATAGACCCAGACCTGCTTCAATCTTGGGCCGCCTACCGACAGCGCTTCGTGCAGGCCGACGGTCGGGTGATTGACCGTGAAGCAGGCGATCGCTCCACATCAGAAGCTCAGGCGTATGCCATGCTGCGAGCCGCACTCGTAGACGATCCAGCCACATTCGCCAAAACCTTGCAGTGGAGCGAAGCAAACCTCCAGCGTCAAAAGAATGGCAAAAGGACAGACCAACTCTGGGTTTGGAAATGGGGACAGACAGCAAAAGCTTGGGGACCAATTGACAGCAACTTCGCCAGCGACGCCGACACCGACGCAATCACCGCCTTGATTCTAGCCGGTCGCCGTTGGCATCAGCCAGAATACCTCAAACTGGCCAAAGCAAAACTACAGGACCTGTGGAACCTGTCCACCGTAGTTGCCTCAAACGGCGATCGCTATCTGCTGCCAGGACCACGCGAAGCCTTTCAGCCGCAGCCGACCACAGTTGAACTCAATCCCTCCTACTTCGCCCCCTACGCATTCCGACTGTTTGCTCAAATCGATCCAGCCCACCGCTGGCTAGCACTCGTAGACAGCAGCTATAGAGCGCTCGAAGACACAGCTCAACTTTCAGCAGTCAGCCTGCCCAGTGACTGGGTGGTTTTAGATACCCAGACCGGCGTTTTTCGCCCCTCAAGCACATCCAGCAAACAGCAGTATGGCTTTGATGCCTACAGAGTTTGGTGGCGAGTATCCTTGGACGCAGCATGGTTCCAAGAGCCATTAGCCATCAGCTTCATCCAGCACCACTCAAAGCACCTAGAAGATCTATGGCACAAAACAGGGCGAATTCCGGCCCAGATCAACCTCCAAGGGCAACCCCTCGTTGACTACGAAGCCACCTCTCAATACGCCATGGTTTATGCCGCCCTCCGCCTCAGCGACCCAGCCACAGCCCAAGAAATACGACAGCGTAAACTAACGCCGCAGTACCACGATGGCTTCTGGGACAACAACTCAGCCTACTACACCCAAAATCTAGTTTGGCTAGGATTGCTCCCTCCCACGATCGCCACACAGCTTTTACCCCCCCCCCAATCGGAGAGCACTCACAACCACCCATGAAACGCCCTCCCTCTCATCGGTTCACGTTTCACCCGCTTCCCGGTATCCCAGGAATCTCGCCGTCACGTCTACTAGGGTTACTGTTACTGCTCCTAGTCCTAGTAGTTACAACCCTCCTGACGACCACCCTAGCCCAGGCCCAAAGCAACAGTCTCAACAGGCAAGAAGACCAAACAATCCAGAACTACGCCCTGCCCAAAGCGTCACAAGCACCAGTCTACCGACCCCGCGTAGCCCCACC
>CAXUIV010000084.1:0-11429 GCA_964250875.1 uncultured bacterium | reverse complement strand
CAATTTTGGACATTTCCAAAACGTCATTGATCAGAGTGAGTAAATGCTCGCCGCTACGATTAATGATCCCGAGGTACTCCTGTGCCGCTAATGGAAGTGACGAGTCACGAACCATAAGTTGAGTAAAGCCAAGAATAGCGTTGAGGGGAGTGCGCAGTTCATGACTCATGTTAGCGAGAAATTCGCTTTTAGCCCTGTTTGCGGCATCTGCTGCTGCCTTTGCCTGTTGCAGTTGGACAGTGCGTTCGGTAACTTTTTGTTCTAAAGAGATGTTTAGCTGTTGAAGTTCAATATTAATATCGCGTAATGTCTCGTTTTGCACGGCTAGTTTTCGATCTCGCTCATAGCTTTTTAGGGCTTCTAGAACGGTCAGCCCTAAGTCAGTTTCATCCCAAGGTTTAGCGATATAGCGATACAAATTAGCAGCGTTGACAGCATTTCCCACTGCCTCAGCACTCGCCTGTCCCGTTAGCATAATCTTTAAAATTTCGGGATGCTGGGCATGCAGTTGAATCAGTAGCTCATCACCTTTCATTCCTGGCATAATCTGATCTGAGATGACTAGCGGAATCTCAATTTCCTCTGCTCGCAAATCTGCGACAATTTCTAAAGCTTCTTCTCCACTCTCAGCCACTTCAATGTAGTAACCATCTCCTAGGCGACGCCTCAACTGCTCTTTGAGGCTCTCTAAAACAAACGGTTCGTCATCAACACATACAATCGCTAGAGTACTCATCAGCTACTGTAATCCAGAGACAATAGTTTCAGCCAATTCCTCTTCAGTCCAAGGCTTGTGTAAGCAACGGTGCAGATCAGCTTCTTTTTTTACACGTTCTATAGCTGCTTCATCAGCTTGACCTGTAAGCATAACTTTGGTGATCTTGGGGAATTTTTGATGAACTTGAATGAGAAATTCATCCCCTTTCGTTCCTGGCATCAGCCAGTCTGACACAATAATTAAAATTTCTACATCTTCCTCAAAATCATTGATGATCTCCCAAGCCTCATCGGCACTTTCAGCAGTTTCATACAGATATTTATCTCCAAAACGTCTAAATAACTGCTCTTTAAGACTTGCTAAAATTACAGTTTCATCATCAACGCATAGAATGGCTGTTTTTGACATAAGAAAAGGGCAAAGGGCAAAGGGCAAAGGGCAAAGGGGCAATAATGCCGCCATCTTCTTGTGTATGGGCATCCTGCCCGTTTTTGTTAAACTCAAGAAGTTTATTTGTCTAAAATATATTTGCATAATGAAATATCCCCGTTGCTAAGAATAAGGCAAGGGTAGGCAGGTCAAAATTTCTCTCCTTTACTCTTTACCATCTTTTTCCCTTTCTCCCGCCATCGGTAATCGAACTCTAAATGCTGTCCTCCCTGGCTGACTCTCTACCTCAATGAACCCTGCGTGTTTGTCAATGATTTTCTTGACAATGTCTAACCCCAATCCACTACCCTCACCAGTCGGTTTGGTAGTAAAGAATGGCTCGAAGATTCTCGCTTGAACCTCTGGAGAGATGCCACAGCCAGAATCCGTCACTTGCACTACGACATGATTATCCTGGTCCGCAACCACAATGTCTAACCTCCCCTTACCTGCCATTGCTTGAATAGCGTTATGAATCAGATTAGTCCACACTTGCATAAGCTCGTCGGGGTAACACCAGATGGGAGGTAAGGGCTGGTAGTTTCGCATGACTTCTATACCCTGTTTGAGCTGATTGCGGTACAGTTCTAAAACAGTTTCCAGTCCGTCGGCGACTTGAGCTAGCTGTTTAGAACCGCTTGAATCGTAGTGAGCGTAGCTTTTGAGGGCGAAAACAATTTTGGCAGCCCGTTCTACAGCAATCAGAATATTTTGGCTGTTGCTTTGCAGTCGGCTTAGGTTATAGGCAAGCTGTAGCATCCACTTCGCATCAGGATCTTTAAGCAAGGGTAAAAAAGGATCAACTTGTTCGTAAATTCCCATATCTGTCAAGGTGTCGGCAAGACTTCTGGCATCGTTAATGCCGTTTTCCTGTAACTGATGGGCGAGAGTCTTCTTAAACTGACGCTGTTCTTTTGATGTGATGTGAGGATTAGGGTGCAGAGATCTGTTAAGAAGGGCAAAGAAATTGATTTGCTGTTGCGGATTGAGTCGTTGGCACAGTTGGGGTAGTTGGGTAAGAGACTCTTCGAGAGCTTTAGCTGTGTTGCCAGAAGAAGCGCGGATTGCGCCCAAGGGAGTGTTAATTTCGTGAGCAATGCCCGCTACCAGTTGTCCCAAGGCTGCCATCTTTTCGGCTTGAACCAGCTCAGCTTGAGTGGCTTGAAGCTGTTGAAGGGCGTTTGTTAATTCCTCATTCTTCTGGCGTAAGGCTGCCTCTGCCTGTTTCCGATCGCTGACATCGCGAATCATAAACAGTGCCTCGTCTTCTCCACTGACAACAACTCGAACCTCTTCAAATTGCAGTCTGCCGTTGATCCAGTGTTGCTGTTCGTAAATTTGGTTTTTTCCGGTGCTTAAAGCGAGCTGTAGGTGTTGCAGTTGACGCTCTCGCACTTCTGGAGGTAAAAATTCTGATACGTGCTTGCCAATCGGCTGAAAATCTGGTGGTAATAAATCTACCAACTCACACGTCGAGACATAGCCCAAATAGATACCCTGAGAGCTAACTCGAAACATCAAATCGGGTATGGCAGAGATGATGGCGCGATTTTGCGCTTCACTTTGGCGCAGCGCTTCTTCTGCCCGTTTATGACCGCTAACATCTTTAACAATTCCTTCGTAGTAAAGCACCCCATTGTCATCATGGACTGTCCAGCATGTCTCTGAAATCCAGATAACGCTGCCGTCCCGCCGATAAATTTGAGACTCAAAGTTCTCCAGCGCCCCTTTTTGCTGCATCACTGCCACAAATTCAGCGTGACGGTTGGGGTCAACGTAAAGCTGATTGTTAAAATTAGGCTGAGCTGCTGTCAAGTCATCTTGAGAATCATACCCATAAATTCGAGCCAAGGCAGGATTAGCACTCAAATATATACCATCGGGGCTAGTTTGAAAAATTCCATCTAGGGCATGCTCAAAAATGCCGCGATATCTCTCTTCAGTAAGGCATACCGCCTCAGCGTTGCGGCGATCGCCCATTCTCTGTAACTTGGCAGGCTGCTCATCGAACTGCTGTTCAACGGGTTGGTTATGAGCCAAAATTTCTTTGCCTTCTGAGGATTGACTGAGTTGGCTTTCACTCTGCAACAGGGCTTTATTTAAAGGTTCCATCTAAAGTAGAGGTTTGGGTAATTAGGATAGATACACCTGTTGATCGCTTCGCGACTATTCACTACAAATTACGAATCAGAAATGATTCTGTTGTGTAGCATATCTGATGAGCTAAAATCTAAAGTTGGGCTAACAAAGACGCGATTGCGCCCCTCTCTCTTTGCCTGATGCAATGCCTTCTCAGCAGCAAGTATAAGTAATTTCTCCGAGGAGTTTCCTGAGTCAGGAATTGTGCTGGCAACTCCCAAACTGACTGTAACCACAGCAGCCGGAAGACCACCAATCCGAAAGATGTCATGAGCTATCCTCAAATCTTCAACAGATTCTCGAATTCTTTGAGCAATTTGGACACCCGAATCTTCTACACCAGACAGCAGCACAGCGAATTCCTCACCACCATAACGTGCTACCAAATCGGTGGAGCGCTTCACACAGCTACGAATAGCATGGGCGACCTGCCGTAAACAGCCGTCTGCTGCCTGCTGTCCGAATGTTTTATTATAAACTCTAAAAAAGTCAAGGTCGCAAAGGATTAATGCCAGAGGCTGTCTCATCTCTGCTGACCTCTGCCACTCTTGCTTCAGGCGGACGTCAAAGTAGCTCCGATTCGGCAATTGAGTGAGGCTATCGATGTTAGCCATTGCCTGCAAATTGTGGTTTTCTGCCGATCTTTGAATACGATCGCCACCTGCCAGCAGTTGCGAGTCAAAATAGAGCCGGTACAGTTCGCAAGACGGAGTACAGCGATCGCCATCCAGGTTCACCAGCCCCATAGTGTTTAGTTTATAAGCAGCTAGGGTCTCTAATTTCACACTTTCCCGTGCAGCAGTGACTCTTTTAAAAGCAGCACCCAACTCTGGTTCCTCTTGGAGGGCTACCAGAAGTTCTTGCAAGTGATCCTTGTAGATTCCAATTGCTATAGGCGCTTTTTGCAACTCTTCTAGTGTCAATTCCTGCCGACAGAGACGATAGAGAGCAAGCCGCACCAGGTAGGGATGCCCACCCACCATTGCCATCAGTCGCTTGAGTGTGCCGTCTGTCCAGAGCAGTCCGTGACGCTGTGCCAAATCCCGCACCTGCTCTAAGGTAAACGGCAACAATTTTAGGGGCAATCCTACATCGAACGGAGATTGATTCAACCTTAGAGGGTAGACCTCCTTTGAGTGAGCCACGACTAACCGGATTTTTTGCCAAACCTCTACCAGCTTGGCCTGTTCATGCCAGAATCTCAGTAGAGGCAAGAATTCTTCAGCAATTTCAGGATACTCAAAAATCAAATCTACTTTCCTCAATGCCAAGACGAGGGGGTTGTCGAGTTGCTTGAGCAAATAGTCTTGAAAATAAACCGTGCAGCTCAACTTACTGCCAATTTCCTCATCCCAATAATCTTCAATTCTTGATTTTAGCTGTAGCTCCCGACTGATAACGGCACAGAACCACCGCAGAAATTTATCGAGAGAAGCAAAGACTGCCTTGTCTGCTTGCCGAAAGTTCAAACTCGCGGTGTGATAACCAAGGGAAGCAGCATGAGCTAGGATACGCAGCTTCAAGGAAGTTTTTCCCATCTGCCTGGGCGCTTTAATGCAGATAATGCTTCCGGGTTCGGTCACTTCTGAGTAGGCAAGAGCTTCAAGGGGGGGACGGGAGACATAAAATCTAGAGTTAAGCCAGACAGGACCACTGGGAAATTCCAGGGATAAAGCGGCTGGACGCTGGCCCCCCTCAATCAACTGCCGCTGTGCTTTTGTCAAGGGACGCGGTTCCAAAGTTGCACGGCAGTTGATTTTGGTGATAGGCTCTCCCCAAAAATCGCTCAGTAATAACCACAGCCCAGATGCAACTTTTCTAAGATGTTCGGCCCCGTAGTGGACCTCGCTCGCCATGCTAGTGTAAGTTTTCCCTTCCCAGGAAGAGCGTAGCACCAAGTCTTGCAGCGGAGTTAAAGCCGTCTGCAAACTGGCGTTTAGTAGCTTTACCAGTTCGTCAACTGTCATGCGCTGAACTAGTACGTTGCATTTAACTGAAACTAGTATTCATCTTAACCAACGTCAGCATAATAGCGAAGAAAACAGATGTAAGAGTGGAGTGTAGCCAATTTTCAGCCAAAATGTAGCCTACTTCTGAGAAGAAGGTGTTCTTGCTGAAGGATGTACGCTACATTCTGCCCTTTACGAAGCTCTATCGTCCTTGCCAAAGTAGTGAATGCCGTCGAGTAGCGACCAACACCAAGCGCAGGCGATTGCAAAACTTGGTTGGAGAAAGTAGATCAATGTCCCTGAGAGTAACTCAACTCCTCATATTGCATCAAGAGTACTGTTTAACTTTGCCCGATTGAGGTTAAAGCCGACAAAATTCATCAGCCGCCAAGGTGCCCTCTGCATCTACCTCTTCACCTTGGCGCGATCACAGCCTTTTGCTACTCACGCTACCTCTATTTTGTTCAATTATTTTCTCGGAGGCAATTTTGACACTCATCCCCCTACCAAACATCAACATCAACTGCATCGCTACGTTTAAATTCAGTACTTATTGGGCGGCGGCTGAAGGTAAAGACATTCCAGTTGTTGACATCCACTTGCAGATTCCAGCAGGTGAATTAGACGGTGCCGAAGGCGGTGCTGAAAGATGGCAACCTTTAGAACCAGTTGAGTTTGAGGGCGAGCTAGCGATGGCGATATGGAACTACTTGACTAAATCTAGTGATGTCAGTGTATTGAGGTTGCGGCCAGAATGCGTATGTACAATCCGCTGGTAATACCCGTAATACCATTCCGCGCACATTCTACGCAACAACTGCATCGTCTCCTACCGCTGAAGCTACGTGGTTATCCGTAAATTGTCCAAACCAAAATTTAGAATCAGAAGCCCAAACTGTATAGACTGTACGACTGTTGACCGCCCTAGAGTGTAGCCAGTTTCTGAACAAAATGTAGCCAGTTCCTGACGAGAGGAGGTTTCTGCCGCAGGAGGTGGACTACATTTTTCCCTTTACTAAACTCCAGAGTTGTTGTCATATTAAAAGTCAGTAATATCCCTGAAGGCAGATGCAAAACCAATTCAATAGCGGTGAAATCACTTACGAAAACACGCTTCTGTCAATTTTGCAGGCTGCTAAGCAAATTAGAGCTTCCGATCTCCATCAGCTTGCACTCCAACTTCAAAAAGTAGAAGCCCAATGTCTTCCTCAGGTGAATGCAACATCTCAACAGGAGACCACTCGCCATGGCTCAAACAGAACTGCGATAACATCCAAACACGATGCCTTCAACCCTTGAGGAGTTTTAAGCCTACCCTAACTCTAATTTTAGATTAACTACCATGCACGTGTATGAGGATGACTCTTATCGTTGGTTCACATGGATGGCCACCCCCTTAGTGGAGGAAGGTTTGGTCTGCTCAATCGCGCAAGACTGCACTGGACAGAAGCTAGCGCCAGCTTTGTCCCACGGCCTCCCATCGGACGGCGACGCTGCGCCCTGCCGCACAAAAGAGGTGCAGATGCACCACCTGTTGAAACGACTGACTGTGGTGATGCAAGAAGACATCTGTCATTTGAATTTGGCGGAAGTCTTAAAAACGACTGTGGAAGAGGTGCAGCAGTTTTTGCAGACTGACCGGGTCGTAATCTACCGCCTCAACCGAGACAGGAGTGGAATTGTGGTGACAGAGTCAGTTGGCAAGGGGTGGAAGCCCATTCTGGGTAGCTATCAAGACAGCTGCTTTACAAACCGCATGCTTCCCAAAGGGTGCATTCTAGCGATCGCCGACATTCATGCTGCCGACTTGGATTGCCACGATCTACTTGAGCAGCTACAGGTAAAAGCGCATGTCGTGGCTCCCATCTGGCAAGGAGAAAACCTATGGGGCTTGCTGCTTGCCCATCACTGTAGCGGTCCTCGTGAGTGGCAAGAACTTGAGATTGAGTCCTTGTGGCAGGTATCTGGGCAACTGGCGATCGCAATTCAGCGCTCCACACTTTTTAAACAGGTTCAGACGGAAATTGCCGAACGCCAGTTAGCAGAAGCGCGAGAGCGGGAGAAAGCCCAGCAGCTAGAAATAGCGCTGCGCGAACTCAAAGATGCTCATGCGCAACTCGTGCAGCACGCCAAGACAGCGTCGATCAATCAACTGGCTGCTGGAGTTGCGCATGAAGTTAACAACCCGCTATCTTTCATCTACGGCAACATCAACTCCGCTCGCGAATATGTCCAAGACTTAATTCGGCTGATTGAACTTTACCAACAGCACTATCCTGCGCCTCCTTCAGCGATCGCGTCAGAGCTTCAACTTCTCGACCTTGATTTCATTAAGGAAGACTTTCTGAAGTTACTTCATTCAATGAAAACCGGAGTAGATCGCATCAAGGAAGTTGTTCTAGCCTTGCAGCACTTTTCGCACGTCGGTCAAGCTTCAATGAATGCATCTGATCTACACTCTGAAATTAATAATGCCCTGACAGGTCTACAAAATCGCTTACAGGAACAGCCTGAAAGAGGTGCAATTGAAGTGGTTAAGCAGTTTGGGGAACTGCCTTTAGTCAAATGCTATCCTAACGAGCTAAATCAAGTATTTCTAAATATATTAATTAACGCTATTGATGCCCTTACAGAAAGGATGAAAGAAGATGTTTTCTTCACTCCCAAGATTTGGATTTATACAACATTCGTTCGCAGTCATCTGTCAATAATCAGCGACGAACCAAAAGATGTTGATAAAGTAAGAAAGGATAGAGTTGTCATCCGTATTGCTGATAATGGCGGCGGCATTCCTCCTCAGATTGAGGAACGGATATTTGAGCCTTTCTTCACCACCAAGCCAGTAGGAAAAGGTAAAGGACTAGGGCTAGCAATTAGCCACCATATTATCGTCCAAAAACACCAAGGCACAATCAAGTTTAAGTCCCAGTTAGGAAAGGGTACAGAGTTTGTGATTAAAATCGATGCTGAACCGCACTAGCGGGGAACTATAGAAGCAGATTTGGTATGAAGTATGAACCATTCTGCAACATCCTGGGACCAGATTTGCGCCACTTTCCAAAAAATCTGGGGATACAAGGATTTTCGACCGCCTCAAGGAGAAATTGTCGCGAGCTTACTGCAAGGTCGAGACGCACTGATTATCATGCCCACAGGGGGAGGCAAATCAATCTGCTTCCAGCTCCCTGCCTTACTGCAAACCGGATTAACTCTGGTGGTTTCGCCCTTGGTAGCGCTGATGGAAAATCAGGTCCAAGAATTACGCCAGCGCCAGTTGCCAGCTGCCCTCTTACACAATGAACTGTCAACCCACCAGCGACGGCAGACCCTCCAGGCTTTGGAGCAGCAACAGTTGAGATTGCTCTACCTGTCACCAGAGACTCTGCTAAGTGCGCCAGTGTGGGAACGGTTATGTCAGCCCCAACTGCAAATTCACGGTCTGATTTTGGATGAAGCCCATTGCCTGGTGCAGTGGGGAGACACATTTCGGCCAGCTTACCGGCGTTTGGGAGCTGTGCGACCGGCTTTGCTGAAGACCAAACCACCTGGAACCAAGATCGCGATCGCCGCCTTCACTGCTACAGCGGACCCAGCAGCGCAGCAAGTTATTCAGCAAGTCTTACAGCTCAAGCAGCCAGCGATTTTTCAACTCAATCCTTACCGTCCAAATCTACACCTCAAAGTTCAGACAGCGTGGACGCCGCGAGGCCGCAGGCAACAGGTGTTAAAGTTGGTTCGGGCTGAGCCTGGAGCAGCTGGGCTAATTTATGTCCGCACCAGGCGAGATAGCGAGAGTCTAGCGCAGTGGCTAGTTCAACTCGGCTACGAGACGGTCGCCTATCACGCTGGTTTAAGCCCAGCGGAACGCCGAGTAAATGAAGAACGCTGGCTGAGTGGAGCCATTCCCTTCGTCATCTGCACCTCTGCTTTTGGCATGGGCATCAACAAGCCAGATGTCCGCTGGGTTGTCCACTTTCACGCGCCGCTGCTGCTATCCGAGTATGTCCAGGAAATTGGACGAGCGGGACGCGATGGCAATCCATCCGAGGCTTTGCTGTTGATGAGTGAACCGACAGGATGGCTAGACCCAGAGGACCGGCAAAGACGGCGGTTTTTTGAAGACAAGCTGCACACACAATACTCCCGGACCCAGCAGTTAGCGAAGAAGTTGCCGGTGCGGGGCGAGGTGAGTGCTGTCGCTCGGCAGCCCGATGGAGCGATCGCCTTATCCCTTCTACACAGCCTTGGCCAGTTGGAATGGCAAGGACCGTTCCATTACGTCATCAACAAGGACGTGCGGTCCCAGCCGCCGAATCAGTTTGATGCTGCTCAGCAAATGACTCAGTACCTAACAACTCGACAGTGCCGCTGGCGATATTTATTAACCGCGTTTGGCTTTAGCAAAGAAGCAGCCCTGAGTTGTGGTCACTGCGATCGCTGCCAAAAGTAGAAATAGGGGTTCAGGGATTTTTTCCCATGCCCACTGCCCCATGCCCACTGCCCCATGCCCTAAAACTGCCGCAAGAACCGTAAATTGCTGCTGTATAAGCGGCGGATATCATCAATTTGGTATAGCACCATAGCCAACCGCTCCACGCCCATACCGGCGGCAAAGCCTGTGTAGACTTCCGGGTCATAACCTACCGACTTAAGGACGTTGGGATCGACCATGCCACAGCCCATAACCTCTAACCATCGTCCCTCCCACTGCACATCTACTTCAGCTGAGGGTTCGGTGAAGGGAAAATAGCTGGCTCGGAAGCGGATTGGCACATCACCAAACATTTCCTGTAGAAACACCTTGATCGTACCTTTGAGGTCTGTGAATGTGAGACCCTCGTCAACCGCTAGAATCTCAATTTGATGGAAGACCGCTGTATGCGTAGCGTCTACTGCATCTCGCCGATAACATCGCCCAGTAGAAACAATTCGCGCTGGAGGCTCATTATCTTCCATGTAGTGGATTTGAACGTTAGAGGTATGGGTACGCAGTAGATTTCCATCCGGCAAGTAGAGAGTATCCTGCATATCACGAGCGGGGTGGTCTGGCAGGAAATTTAGCGCTTCGAAGTTGTAGTAGTCCGTTTCCATTTCTGGCCCTTCAGCCACGCTGTAGCCTAAGCCCACAAAAATGTCTAATACCCGGTCAGTGGTGCTGTTAAGCGGGTGAACGCGGCCAAGGGGACGGTAAATACCTGGAGTGGTCACGTCTAATGTCTCAGCTGCCAAAAGCGCTTCAATTTGAGCAGCTTGTAGGGTTGTGCGCTGCCGTTCTAGAGCTGTTTGTAGAGCTTCTTTAACTTCGTTGACAATCGCCCCAATTCGCGGCTTGTCCTCCGCACTCAGCTGACCAAGACCGCGCAGCAACGCTGACATCTGACCTTTTTTGCCGAGATAGTTAACTCGCAACTGTTCTAGCTGGTCTAGGGTAGAGGCAGTGGCGATCGCCTGCTGCGCTTCAGACCGCAGCGCTTCCAGTTGAGCCTCCAAATTGTTAGGCTGATTGGTCATGGTAGTTGATTAACAGTAGTTCTACGGAAGCCAGAATTTAACATAATTCGTAATTATAAATTCATAATTCGTTATTAAATAATTTTCCCCCTGCAAGGGCGGACCGCCGATTCGCCCCTACTGCTCCCGGTTCAAATCCTCTACATTCAACCAACTACGAATTATCAATGACGAATGACGAATTTTCAATACAGTAGACTTACCCATACTAGTTTAGAGGCGATCGCGATCTTAGAAATGAAACTACTCATTAGTAACGATGATGGCATTTTGGCGCTGGGCATTCGCAGCTTGGCAAACGGGTTAGCGGCAGCGGGTCATGATGTCGCTGTAGTTTGCCCAGATCGAGAGCGCTCTGCTACTGGACACGGTCTGACGATGCACCAACCCATCCGTGCTGAAGTTGTAGAGTCAGTTTTTCATCCGACTGTTAAAGCCTGGGCTTGTTCTGGCACTCCCTCAGACTGCGTCAAGCTGGCACTATGGGCTTTGCTAGATAGCCCCCCCGATTTGGTCGTCTCAGGCATTAATCATGGTTCAAATTTAGGGACCGATATTCTCTACTCCGGCACTGTTTCAGCGGCAATGGAGGGGGTGATTGAAGGTATTCCAAGTATCGCGATCAGTCTTGCTAGTTTCTCCTCTCAAGAGTTTCAGCCTGCTGTCACCTTTGCTAAAAGCTT
>CAXUIV010000083.1:1288-11480 GCA_964250875.1 uncultured bacterium | reverse complement strand
GCTGTAGGTGCCTGTTCGGGTGGAGAGCATTGAGGGGGAGATGGGGGGATAGGGAGATAGGGAGATGGGGCTAGTTGTCTTTTCCTCTCTTTTAGGATACTGTTAGTCAATTCTTGAGGGGTCTAACCCCCCAGGAGAAATAGCAAGACAAAACTACCCTTTGGGGGTACTGTCGCTTCTCGACAGCTTCCTCAGAATTACAGAGATATAGCGAACGCTTGAACAGTCTGCTCTGGGACATAAAGCGCCAAGGCAGAACTTATCAAGTACTGAGAGTTTCGCCGGATTCTTACAGAGGTCCAACCTAGCCATGCAAGAAGGATTTACAGCAGCAATTTTGAAGTTTGCTCAAACAGTTAACCCTCAAATCCAGGCTGAGCGAGAGTTCAGCATCAACCTAGAAGTGCTACGTCAGTTGCCTGAAGGTAGCTTGGGCTGTGAAGTGGCGCGCTTTCTGGATGAGAACGGCTTTGATCCGCTGAATTCAGGAGATTGGATTCAGCGTACCCATGATGTTTGGCACGTCCTCACTGGCCTTTCTCCCTCACTGCACGATGAACTGATGCTTCAGGCATTCACCCGTGCCCAAGTGTTGCGTCCTTCGAGCGCCATCATTGTGTTAGCTGGTCTCCTGCTTCGCAAGTGCAGTTTTTCAGAAGTACTTCAAAGTATCAAGAGTGGTAAGCTCGCTCAATGCCTGATTGATTGGGATGTTGAATCCGACTGGGCAACTCCACTGACTGAGGTCCGGCATAAGCTGGGGATTGAGGCATTAAGCTAAGGACGACTCCGAGTACTCTTCAGCCCACGCGCTCGCCTGTTGCTTAGCGTGAATATTTTTCATGTGCTTCTTGACTGTGTTGAGGGTAATGTAAAGCTTGGCGGCGATATCTTTGTAGGAGTAATTGGCTCGACGCAGTAACCACACTTCTGCCTCGCGGGCAGTTAGGCCATATTTCTTAGCATCAGCGATCGCGATATTTTGACAAGACTGCTGTTGATCTTCCAAAGTTACTAACAATAACCTGTGTTCGGCGGTGCAGGCTAACTCCAGCCATCTAGCCCGGATGCGGTAGGTGACATTTTCAAGGTCAATCTCTGACTCTATAAGAATGTTTTCTTTAGGGAATAGCTGGTGGCTATCAAGCAAAGATTGGCAGACGCGCCAAATTTCCCATTTCACTGTATGAGCTGATGTCCTCTCTATCTGCGGTTGGTCGCAAATACGGCGGGCACACCCATTGGCGTGAACCCACTCTCCTCGCTCTGTCAGAATTAAAATGCCGTCAACAAAGCCTTCAATGATTGCTTGCAATAGCTGAAATTGTTCCCTCGAAATAGACATCTTACGTCTCCTTGCTAATTAGGCAATGGAACAGTTGACACAATTCATATCGATGAGTGATGAGAGTAATTGTGATTTTCTAGTCCGTGAGGTTGCAACGAGTAAGCTGTAGGTACCTCATATTTACCGAAGTCAACCTCTGTAGACCGAAGTCGGGTGAAGTAACCTGAAGTAGGGTGAAGTTTTTTCTCACTCTCTCGATTCCATGCAGCAAGTACGAAATAATGATGGGGAGTTTTGTTATTAGCTGTTGGTTGTTCGTACAAACAACTAATAACCAACAACCAACAACTATCAACATGGAATTCTCATTTAGTAAAATTTGTTACTAATGACCACTGGCTAGTAGCTAATAACAGCTCTCTTGAAGCATGAATCCGGAAAGCTGTACCATCAGTTGGTATAAACAGGTAGGTCGAATTAGACAGAATGACCCACAGAGACGGCAGTGGGAATGTTACCAGTAAGTAGTAAGTAAAACGAATTTGATCAGGTTGCAGTTCTACAACGCTGCAAGAGCTTGGAACCATTTTCCAGGGACTCCGGCGATATGAATCCAGAGAACATTGACGAGTGGTTTTCCGTTGAGAGACAGCGCGATTACATCTCAAAACTCACTAAGCGCGTGCGAGTTGGTCTCACCCGCTGTCGGGCTGAGTACTTTGTGCGGTTATGGGCTTACTTACTGCTCAAGCAGCAGCAAGAACTGGGCCAGCAGTTGAAACAACCCTTAACCCATCTATACCTACCCCAAGGGTTTGTTCCGTGTACGCTTCGAGAGGCTGACGCAGTATTCTATAGCCACAAAGACCGAGGCAGGGGAAGTGAACGCGCTGCGGGCATGATGCTTGATAAGCTGGTAGCTCTAGGGTTGGTTGAGAAGCAATTTGATGGCAACACCATTTGTATTCAAGTTCAGCCTCTACCAGAACTGACGGACTCCGTACCAGCAATCCGCATGCAGCTTAGACCTGATGCTTTTGACCCTGAAACAGATGCCATCCCTGTCGCCAATTTTCTGGTTGGTAAATATAGGTGGATGAACAAAAATACTGCGGCACCGCACAGAATTGCTAGACTACTGCGCGACTGGTTCCAGCAGTATCCGACAGGGATGCGGGTGCTACGCCGCTGTGATACTTCTCATCCTGTCGGCTTTTATGTCCTCTACCCAGTGGCAAGAGAATCTGAAGAATGTTTCTCTTTGTCACCTAGCAAAAGTCTCCACCTTAGCTCGGCTAAGGAAATTGACCCAATTAAAATGGCAGCTTTGGGAGACCCGGATTGCAATGCTGTTTTTGTCCGCAGTTGGATGATTGATGTTCCTTACGACCAGCGATCGCACGCTTGTCAGTTTCTAGAGGACACACAAAGGACCCTAGTGCGAATGCAGGCTGACTTCCCGAACCTCCATGACCTCTATGCTTTGGTCATCCACCCTAGCTATGAGGAATTGACACTGGCGCTGAAGTTTCAAAAACTGGGCCAAGAGCGGCAGTCTTCCGTGTTCTGGATGTACACAGCGATTAGGCAATTTTTGACTTTGGACATTGAACAAGCAGTGTCTATTCTGGAATTTACCCCACCTGAAGCCTAAAGGTCAAAGTAAAGCTTGCTGAAATAACTATAAAGTAGTACATATATACTAAACAGGTGGATGGAGATTGACGTTAGTGAGGGCATTTATTCGGTAATGAGAATAGGGTAAGGGTAGTGATAGTTTTCTTAAGTGTTGCTAGTCTTTTGGTAACAGTTCTAAGATCTGATCTACGAACTGTTGATGGTCAACTACCGGCTTCGAGATGTAGCCATCGGCACTACTGATCTTAAGAAAATTCTCGCGATCGCCCTCCATCGCATGAGCAGTCACCAAGATAATCGGCAATTTTGCTGTTTGAGGGTCTGCCTTCAGCATTTGCGTGATTTTGATGCCGTCAACTGGCTTACCCTGGTAAACACTGTGAGCCAGAGACACATCCATCAAAATAATGTCAGCTTCCCCAGCTTGGGCGATTTGCATTATTTCCTCAACATTCTCAGTGTGCTTGACCTCTAAGCCACCCCGCTTGGTCAAAATTTTGGAAAAAACGCGAGCATTAATCAGATCGTCTTCCACAATCAAAACGGTTTTCATGAGAATTTTCTGCGGGATACGCCATCGAAATTGTCTTAGGCCAAACAGGGTGTGGCTGGAGCTAACATCTGCTAAAAGCAGTTGTCTAGCCATTTTTCAATCATAAAGGTGTATACCTCTAATCAAGGATGATACTACCGCAGATCACCGAACGGCTACTGATGGAGATTTTGACACGTAAATCATCCGTTATGCTATGCATCATCGCTCTCAAGCTGCAGGAACTTTTCTACTTAGGAATTAGGGAACAGAACTCATGGCGAAACAGTTAAACCTTCTCTCAAAGGGACAGGTCATTACCACAGCCCTGCATACAGAAATGCAGCGGTCTTATCTTGAATATGCCATGAGTGTAATTGTCGGGAGGGCTTTGCCCGACGTGCGCGATGGATTAAAGCCGGTGCATCGACGCATCCTGTATGCCATGCACGAACTAGGTCTAACCCCCGACCGGCCTTATCGTAAGTGCGCTCGTGTGGTGGGAGATGTCCTAGGAAAATATCACCCGCATGGCGACCAGTCAGTTTACGACGCCTTGGTACGGCTAGTGCAGGTTTTCTCCAGTCGCTATCCCTTACTAGCTGGTCACGGCAATTTTGGTTCTGTGGATAATGACCCACCGGCAGCGATGCGCTACACCGAGACTCGTTTAGCCCCCATCAGCCATGAGGCGATGTTGGCAGACATTGGCGAGGAAACGGTTGAATTCAGCGGTAATTTTGATAACTCTCAGCAGGAACCAACGGTACTACCAGCCCAGCTACCGTTGCTGTTACTCAATGGCAGTTCTGGGATTGCAGTCGGCATGGCAACCAATATCCCACCTCACAACCTGGGTGAGGTCGTTGATGGGTTAATTGCCCTAATTGATGACCCTGAGCTGTCAGATGCAAAGTTATTTGAGCTGATTCCGGGACCAGACTTTCCTACTGGTGGTGAGATTGTGGGCACTGCTGGAATTCAGGAAGCTTACACTACAAGTCGAGGCAGTATCTTGCTGCGGGGAGTCGCCAATGTAGAAGAAATCCCTAGCAGTCGAGGCAGTAGGCGGCGGACAGCGATTGTGGTGACAGAGTTGCCATTCCAGGTGAATAAAGCTGGCTGGATTGAAAAGATGGCAGATTTGGTCAACCAAGGACGCCTATTAGGGATCTCTGATATTCGAGACGAAAGTGACCGTGACGGCATGAGGGTAGTTGTAGAACTCAGACGGGATGCCAACTCCACAGCGGTTCTTCAGCAGCTTTACCAGCAAACTGTGCTGCAAACAAATTTTGGGGCAATCCTACTAGCTCTAGTAGATGGGCAACCACGGCAGCTCACTTTGCGGCAGCTATTGCAAGAGTTTTTGAGTTTCCGGGAACAGACACTCAATCGACGTTATACCCACGCATTGGGTACGGCTGAAAGTCGCCTGCATCTCGTTGAAGGGTTGCTCAAAGCCCTGGCCCACCTAGATGACGTCATTGATATTTTGCGGCAGGCTCCCGATGGCAGTACAGCAAAAATTACCCTTCAAAGCAGATTTGAGCTGAGTGAGGAGCAAGCTGACGCCATTCTCTCGATGCCACTGCGACGGCTTACAGGTCTGGAAAGACAGAATTTACAAACTGAGTTTGAGCAGTTGAGTGAGCAGATTCGGTTGTTGCAGCGGTTATTGAGCGATCGCCGTGAGTTACTGAAAGCTTTAAAGAAAGATTTACGCACCCTCAAACGTAAGTACAGCGATCCCCGTCGCACCAGGATAGTTGCCCCTAGTCAGGAGTCAGCAGTTCAAAGTTCGGAGTCTGGAGTTAAAAAGTCCACTCCCCACTCCTCAATTCCCACTCCTCAGTCCCCAGTCTCCACTCTCCCATCTGAGGAAGTGGTTTTGGAGTTTACCCAACGGGGTTATGTGCGGCGACTAGACAGAAGTAATCAGCGAGCGAGAAAGCCAAAAGGTGACGGTACACCCGACCATGATTTTGTGATTCAAACCCAGATTGCCAACACAGACCAGGATCTAGTGGTATTAACAGGCGGTGGTAAAGTTTATCCGGTCAAGGTTGGGGAGATTCCGCCAACTGGACGCTCTGAGAGGCGGGGAACGCCCTTGGTCAGCCTGCTGCCTAAAGCAGCTGCTGATGCAGCAGAAACTGTAATGTCTCACTTTTTTCTACCGGACGACCCAGAAACCGCTCAGCTCGTTCTACTTACTCAGTTAGGTCAAATCAAACGGTTATCTCTAGCGGAGTGGGACCACTTGACCGCTCGTGGCCTCACAGTGATCAAATTCAAGGATGACGATCAACTACTGTCTGCTCAGATAACTCAGCCCGGTCAAGATGCAATCCTGGCAACTGCTGCTGGGCGATTATTACGGTTTGAGGTAAACGATGAGCAACTACCGATTATGGGTCGTACAGCTATTGGCCTGCAAGCATTGCGGCTGCGGAAGCAGGAACAATTGGTTGGTGGTGTGACTGGCAAAAATGATGACAACCTACTGCTAGTCTCTCACTTGGGTTACGCTAAGCGCATGCCAGTGAGTGTTCTACGACGGGGTCATCGTGGTGACATCGGCAGTCAAGCCCTACAGTTTACGAACAAAACGGATGCTTTGGCTGGTATAGCGGTAGTCCCAGCGGCAGCCGAAGTAATGGTACTGACAAATACTCAAAGATTTGTGCATCTAGCCGTAGAGTCCATGGTTTTGCAAGGCAAAGACGGTACAGGGGAACGTCTAGATCAACTGAAGCCAGAGGAGAGGGCGATCGCCTTGGTTCTCTCCTCACAGTATTAGGGTGATGAGTTATAAATTAAATTGGGGATTGGAAGGATTATCATCTAATCCCCAGCTTATATCCAGTCCTAAGCTAAAAGTACTGTAGCTGAGCAACTGGATTTGATACTAATCTTTGCCCGTCACCTTTTCAATCACCTCTCGCCCTTTATCTATCGTTTCTTCTAATAAACTTGTTTCAGGAACTGCTGTTTTATCAGCTTTTATATCCCTTCGGTATGGCTTGGGCATAGTTGCAGGGTTTTCACCCTTCTGTGCTTTTTGTTGATAAATTTCTTCTCGAATACCTGCCCCTTCCCCAAACTCGTAAGCGCGTTCGATTGCTTCGTCTGATGTAGGCTTCTCACTTGGAGGTATCAGCTTCAGCTCCTCAAGTGTTGTTGCCTGAACGGGAGCGGAAACGAAAACGAACGAACCTAGTAGACTGATCGAAATCATTAGAGCTAAGACAAAAACCTTGGATAGAATCTGTCTTATGTCAACTCGCTTCTGGTATATCTTCATTACTAAAGCCTTTGTTGGTGAGATGTAGCTCAAGGCATCCTACGTTTCTCTGTACAGCTATGCCCTCTACCTCAAGACAGAAGCCCTAGTCTTCCTTGACTGCCAACCACTCTTGCTGAATCTTAAAGTTCCGGCTTTGCATCGTTTGGGTAAATAGGTGAGTGGGCAGTGCCTGTTCAACGGTCCACACACCAGGTTTCTTGAGTCTACCGTCTAGCAATAATTGGGCAATACCGCCAGTGCCACAACCAGAGGCGATCGCCGTATTTTCATGGATCAAGGTCGAGCAATGACGAGCGAGTTGACCGTTTTTGCGACCAGTGACCTCCGAGCGGACCGCTACGCCAATGCCACTGAATCTATTTGTTACATCGGTCATAGAATGGCTAACGTGAGCCAAAAACTCAATGGTGCCGCGTTGCTGCATCAGTCGCTTGGGAAACCAGTGAGCTGCAATCCAGGTGAGGTGATTGTAGAAGTCCGGGACGGAACCAAACTTGGTGATCACCGTTTTGACTGGGAAAGTTTCAGGGAGGGTAAAGGTTTCTGGCATATCAAACCAATAGACACCAGTTCCGCCATAGGGAGGGGGAAATTTAATGGATTCGCGATCGCTGTACGGCTCAACCTCTCGCCACTGGCCATCTATCCAAGCTTTAAAAGGACGTTGCAATCCCAAAAACGTCGTTCTCATCACTGTGACACCAGCACCACCCGATCCCGATACCAGGTAACTCAGATGAATGTGTTCTGGCTCATCCAGATGTTCAACATCCTGTAACACCATGCTGTTAGAAATGCCTGGAAAAATGCCGGTGTTGATAATCGCCGTGACACCAGCAGCTTCGGCAGCAGCACGGTAGGCCAAGGCTTTGACAGTGAAGGAACGATGATCGCTAACATCCAAATAGTTGACGCCTTGGGCGATGCAGGTTTTGAGAACGTTGGCGTCGCGGTAGTGAAAAGGACCAGCTGAGTGGATTACCAGATCGGCAGAGGCGATCGCCTCGCTCAGCTTCTCCTCCTCTGCTAAATCCAAAACCAGGAGATCTGCTTTTGCTCCTAGATGCTGACTGACCGCCGTTCCAGTGGCTAGTTTCCTGCTGGTAATCGTCACTTGAGCCTCAGTGTGGGCAATCAGGTCCGCTGCCACACTGCTGCCAATTCTTCCTCGACCCCCAATGATTAAAACTCTAGCCGTCATAGGTTGACAATAAGTTTCACCTATTCATTATTTCAGCAGATTTGATGATTTCTTGCCTACAACACTACAACACCAATACCATTTTGGATTCTGGATTGAACAATTCTAGGTAGGCAGTTTCAGCGGTAGGGGGCCGAATCAGTGTCTGAAGACCGATGCAACGCTAGATTTAATCGACTCCCTTGCATCTCTCAGCGTCTGAGCAATCGGCTGCTGCTCGTGCAGAAATACACGGGCGCAGTTGCGCCCAGGCATCCCCGAAATCGAACCGCCGGGATGGGTGCCTGCACCTGTGAGGAACAGCCCCTCAATTGGCGTTTTGTAGTTGGCTAATTCTGGTAAAGGCCGGAAGAACACCATCTGGTCAAGCGTCATATCAATGTGGTAGTAATTGCCTTTGTAAGCTCCTAAGCGTTCCCCTAATTCAGCAGGGCTTTCTACTCGACGGGCGATGATCGAGTTCTTGATATTTGGCGCATAGTCTGCAATCTTGTCGATCACCCGATCCGCGACTTTGTGTTTCAGTTCATCCGTCCAGCCAGTGCCCTTCAGTCCAGTCCCTGCGGCATCGGCAATTTGATAGGGGGCGAAAAACTCAATCCACAGCGTGTGCTTGCCCTCTGGAGCCATTGAAGGGTCGAGCGCTGTGGGCATAACCATATAAACAGATGGGTCCTCGTCGGGAATTTTGCCGAGGGTACAGTCACTGTGGGCTTTTTCAACGTGGCTGACAGAATCAGCAATGAGGATGGAGCCAATTAGGTATTCATCCTGGTGGTTGTGGTGTTCAAAGCGCAGTGGTTCAGATAAAGCCAAGTCAATTTTAAGAATGGTTTCATTGTTATTGACGATCCGACGATCTAATCGCTCTCGCAGATTAGGGTCGGCATCATTAACTTCAGCTGGGTCTATTAACTGTAGAAACACTCGCTTCGCATCGATATTCGAGATCACGCCTTTGGTAGCACGATATTCTGTGCCATTGGCGACCCGAACCCCAACGGCACGACCGTTATCAATCAAAACTTTTTCAACATGCTGGTCGGTGAGGACTACACCGCCTTTGCTTTTGACCAACTTCAGCAAAGCTTGGACAAGTGCCCCAGTACCACCACGCGGTCTAGCCATTCCAGGGTCGTGACGCATCGCCATCATGATTGAGCCAATTCCCAAGTTCTTCTGAGAGGGCGGCACACCGAGTTCGGCTGCGAGTCTTGCCAGTGGGGCTTTAAGAAACTCAGAATCGAACCACTCGTTGAGGACATCTTCCGCACTGTTGAGCATGGTGCGAATGAAATCCAGTGCTTTGGACGGGGCACCGATGACAGAAAATAAATCTTTGAGTTTTTTAACGTCATAGTTGCCCAGGATGTCGATGATTGATTGCGGCGGCGCATTGAACATCGGACTCATGGCGTTAATTGCCCGCTGCCAGAATTCTGTGTACTCTGCGTATTTTTTGGCGTCGCGATCGCTGTACCGAGCAATTTCTGCACAGGTCTTTTCAACCGACTGGTGGCCTAAGAAGTACTTACCATCGGGATGGGGACAAAAGACGACCGGATCGCAGCGAAGATATTCCAATCCGTACTTTTCTAGTTCTAACTCTTCAACCACTGGACCCAGGTGAATAAACTCATGGTCTATCGCGCAGAGGTTGAACTTAAAGCCTGGAGCTTCTTTCGGCAGGGATTCTTCTGTCGTCGCAGCGCCGCCTGGAACTGAGCGCTTTTCGAGGAGTAAAACACTGTACCCGGCTTTGAGCAGGTAGGCAGCACAAACTAGGCCATTGTGACCAGCGCCGATAATGATGACATCGTATTGCATGGATGAACTTCCAGGAAGCGTGTATCTTTAACGATATTAGAAATAGGGTTATGTACTATACAATCGTTCGCCAGTTAGAAAGATCGCCTGGGCGATCGCGCAGAGGCAAATCGTCACCTAAACAAGGCTATGCTCGCACAAGTCTATCTAGTTCCCGCACCATCAACTCCTAAATGTTCTCTCACCCAAGCCCGAAATGCTTTCAATGTTGCGTTTCTACCTGCCGTTTTGCTCTGTTTAAGATATTTAGGTATAGCTTCAACCAAAGGTATTCCGGGAAAGTTTAAGCTATTTACAGTTTCGACATACTCTCCAGTTTGCAGAACATTAATCTGTAATTTGCCATGGTTAAATCGCCAAAGCTCAGCAACTCCCAACGTTTGATAGATGCTGGGA
>CAXUIV010000083.1:0-1278 GCA_964250875.1 uncultured bacterium | reverse complement strand
AGGTAACATCTACTTCAAACCCTAAATCTGGAGGAGGACCAATCGTTAATATGCGCTTCTTCCCTCGAATTACAGCTTCGTTCTGAATATAGAAACACTGGTCTGGTTCTACCGCTTGAGCCATTTCTCTATTTTTAAAAGTTGTAGAACCAAGACTTCTGAACTCAATATCGAGTTCCTCCAAAAGAGCTTTCACTAAATCCCCAATAATCTCTTTATCGTCCTCATGTTCTGGCAGCGGCATCATAATTTCCAGTGTTCCATTGTCATAGGCTAATCGAGCAGCGCGATGGTCTCCTAGCTCTTCTAGAATTGCTTCAAATTCTTGCCAACTGACATTTTTTAAGATTACCCTTTGACGTGGGGGAACGCTTAGCTGTCCGAGTGCCAACTGTACCATTTGAACCTCGATCTTGATTAAGCTCTGATGAGATTGATAGGGGATGTTGTTAATAAGAGTGTGATCAGCCTCATCGGAGTATTCATCTTTCCTCACTATTATCCAGCAAGCCGAATTGTTTTTGGTAGCGTACTAGTAGCGCCTCCATGTCTGCTGCCCGTTGTTGGGCCAATTCCTTTTCATCTGCAAGTTCCTGATTTTCGGCTGCAAGTTCCTGATTTTCGGCTGCAAGTTCCTGATTTTCGGCTGCAAGTTCCACGGAAGTTTTCAGGCGTTGTCCTGTGGGGAGTTCCATGACCAGGCGACCATCCTGCAAACTGACCAAGACCCCAACCGTTTCACAAAGAATGCGGCCCTCGTCATCAGGAGTGATCGGTTGGTAATGTCCGCCAACTAGACGATAGCCCAGTACCTCATCTAGAACCTGCCTGCGATGGGTGCGTCGATCTATGACTACATACTCTTGTACTTTTGCTTTGGCGTACTCACCCACTTTTGTTTCCCGGTCCGCCTTGCGGTAGCGCGGTGAAACGACCTCAATAACGAGGGTTGGACGTACCCCTTCGTTGGAGACGATAAACTCGGTACGATTTTGTTCTTTGTTGCGTATGCCGAAAGCGACAAAGGTATCAGGGCAATGGTCGCCCATATCGGCGATGTCCCATTTGATTAACAGATCTCGAAATACGCCGACGTCTGGGTGAGTAGCATAGCGTCGAGTCAGCATGTCTTTAGCATCGCCTGCTACATCGTCGTGAAATGTACTGTTGGGCAAGTGATACCCCTCTTGTGGATGCAAAAACTCTTCAGCAGTCAGTGGAATCTGGATTGTAGTGGTTGTTCCATCCGGCTGGGTGACGAACTCGGTTTTAAAGCCA
>CAXUIV010000082.1:0-11519 GCA_964250875.1 uncultured bacterium | reverse complement strand
ACAGCTCTTCAAGTTATAGAGCGCTGCCAGCATCCGGCCAACGTCTAGCCCTGACCAGCCGGTTCCCTGGGGGATCGGGTTGCCGCCGTAGTCAATCGGTTGCAATGACCGGCTATCGTAGCCCCGAGCCGGTAACTCACCAGCAAACAGCGGCAGTTTACCCAAAGCGGCTAAGAGATGTCGAGTCCGCTGGTCAAATTCTGTAGCCGAGATGATGTCAAGCGATCGCGCCGCATGAAGAGCCGCCAGATAATCTCCTAATCCCCACAGACTGGCAGCCTTCATATCGCTGCGGTCATTCACTAGCCCACTATTAGACTGATAGTTGGCCTGAAAGTAAGCCCAAGCTGCCTCTGCATAACGCCGTTCAACCACTGTCAGGGTGGCATGTACTGTATCGGAGTGAGAACCCACACGAGGGATAGGTGCGATCGCCACTTCTGTAGGATCAGGCGGTGTGGGCGCAAGATTCTGCGCTTTTGTGGAAGAATTAGCCACCGCTGAGGTGGTTGGGATAGATGGATTCTGATCAGGTTTTGACTGTGCGGCGGAGGCAGTGTTACCAGTTGGTGGACCTGGAGCAAAAGTGACCAAACTTGACCCAATCAACGGATGATTTCCCCTCGCTTTGTAGTACAGAATTTCTAGAATTAGCCCATTGGTATTGCCAGTTAAAGCTTTATTTGGCTGCTTCGTCTCTTCGTAGAGGCCAGCATAGTAACCATCCCCATCAGGACTGCGTAGATCTTTAACTGCATCAAAGACTTTTTGCGCATAGGCATTCTCAGGGTAGAGATAACGCCAGCCGAACGCAGCTTTTGTGCTGATGCTGCGCAGCTTGGAATAGGGCTTGTTCTCGTCTGTAATTGTGGCCCAGGGGACGCCGTTAGCGTAAATTGTGTTGTAAAGGAAGTAAGGCTCTTGGTCAATATTGTCTTCTGATACTGCGGTCAATTGGCCCGTGGTTTCAAAGCGGCGCTTTTGCACCTCTAGAACGCTAGCAGCATAATCCTGCAAATACCCTTCTAAGCCAAACTCAATGCCGTCCAGAATGTATGACTCACTAACGACGTAATTGTTGGCCTGACTGCTATTGAAGTCACGCTTATCCACTGGAATTTTGACACCGTTAATCTCCACAAACTGCAATTGATCCAGAGCGATCGCCTTGGCTGCTTTCAGACCCCAAAGCTCGTATCCCCTAGCAGCGTATTGTTCGTAGCCTAGACGCCCTTCTTGCACCAGCGACGTTTCTTTGTTGGGTAGAATCGTTGCGCCGAACAGTTGTCCGTCTTGCAGCGATCGCTCTAGCTTCCACTTTGATACAGTTGCCTTGATCCAATCTCCATATTGTGGGTGGCAGCTACGAATAACGTGCAGTGCAGCCAAGATCCGACCAGCATCTAAAGCCGACCAGCCAATACCCCGCTCCACTGGGTTGTTGCCGTAGTCAGTCATCTGGCCGGTAGCGGCGTTGTAGACTTTATTGGGTAAGGCATCCTCAAATAACTTAACCGTGTTGAAAGTTTTTAAAAACTGATTAATTCGGGAGTCAAAATCCCCTTGGTCGATTAGATTCAGCTCTCGCGCTGCATTCAGCGCCATGAGGTAATTCCCAATATCCCAGAGTGAACCGGAGGGATAACCGCTGACGGAGTTGGTGAATCCGGTTGCAGACTGATAGTTTTTGACGAAGTACTGCCAAGCTGCACGAGCGTAGGTCTGTTCATCCGGTGTCAATGGAGCGGCGAGCATGCTACAGCTGTTGTTGGTATCGCTGGGGCTTTGAGCCATGGCTCGCGTTGGGATGTGGCATAAAAAGTACAGCACTGTGCCAATCAGCAATAAGGCGAGCCATTTTATGCACTTCTGTTGATGGCGTTTTTTTAGCATGAGAGATGTAGTATTTGTTGACGAACCGCAGAGGCGCAGAGAGCGCAGAGGAGGGTGTCTCTACTTCAACCCGGCCCAGGCGGTAAGTGGTTTTCCGGATTGCTTGTAGAGCAAACTCTCAAGAATTACGCCGTTGTTGTTGGCAGTTAGAGATTGGTTGGGCTGATGTAGAGATTCGTAAAAGCCGTTGTACCAACCTCGATCTGATTTCAGATTGGCTTGGACGAAGTTAAATAGCTGGCGGGTGTAAGCAGTGTTGTAAAGCACATGCCAGCCGATTGCTGCTTTGGCGCTGAGAAATCGTAGATTGTTGTAGTGTTGTCGAGTATCTGTGATAGTTGCCCAAGGTTCGCCGTTGACAAACAAAGAGCTGTAAACGAAGTAGGGAGGACGGTCTAGGTTGTCTTCAGTTACAGCAGTTAACTGTTTTGTTGCCCGGTATCGTGCCTCTTGTGCGGCTAAGATTCTGTCAGCGTAGGCTTTTGGTAGTGCGGCGAAGCCAGTCTCAATGCCATCTAGAATGTAAGGCTCGCTCAAGACGTAGTTATTGGCTTCAGAAGTTTTATAATCTCGTCGATCGTAGGGAATGCTCTGACCGTAGAGATTGACAAAAGCGACAGAAGATGCGTGCAGCGCCTGCTTTACGTCTAAGCCCCACAGTTTCAAACCATAAGCGGCATAGTTTTCGTAGCCTAGGCGGCCTTCTTGGTTGTACTGTTCTTTGCCTTTGATGACTGTAGTGCCATACATTTGCCCGTTTTTAGTCAGGCGTTCTACTCGCCAGTGTTTCCAGACTGATTGAGTCTGCGATCGCCACTGTGGGTACTTTGTGCCAACAATCTTGAGCCAAATCGCCATCCGTCCCAAATCTAGTGCTGACCACCCAATTTCTGTTCGCTTTTCTAGTTGGCCGTAATCAACAGGTACGAGGGTTTTGGCATTGTAGACTTTGTTGGGTAGTTCTCCTTTATATAGAGGAATTGATGCTAGAGTCTGCAACATCTTGCTCATCTTTGTGTCAAATTCCGCTGATGGCACGAGGTTGAGTTCTTTAGCGCTAACCAGGGCGGCGATCGCGGCGGATTGGTCCCACATCGTCACAGACGCGAACTGATCAGCGGAATTGACTAAGCCTGTTTGATCGTTCCAGTTGCGCTGGAAGTACAGCCAAGCCTGCCGGGCGCTCGCTGTCTCTGCTGGTGTCAATCTACTAGCAGTAGTAAAGGTTCTGCCTGCCGCCAAGTTAGGACTAACAGGTTGGCCAGATGCTACGTTGGTATCAATGGCTACTGTACGGGGCGGGGCAGCAGTTGAGGTTGCGACTTCAGTTTGAGCAGGAGAATTGGCAAGATGGTTAAATGAATATTGTGATAAGGCGATCACTACAACGGTGGTGACTACTGCTGCCGTTCCAGCTACTATGGATAGCTTTCTAGGTGACGGATTGAAATTAGAATTCATTCTGGTTGCACCCTCTCCTCAAGTCATTCGTGCTTTTATAATTCCCAGTTGCTGGGTTGCACTAACATCTCTTCTTGATCAGAGACGCGACTTAGAGCATCTCAATTGGGTAAATTTACCTGCCCTAGGAGCGACCCGCCGAGTCGCCCCTACAACACCAAGATGCAATGGCATATCATGCAACCTCATGGCGTGGTGTCAAGATTTGATAATGGGCTTGACTTCCATTGCGTCCCCACGTAACTCAAAGAGTCGGTTAAGTGTTTGTGCCAGTAGTGCCAGCCAGATTCTGTTCCAGTGATTCCATGTCCTCCAGGGAAGACATAAAATCCATGGGTAATACTTAAGTGCATAAGTGTTTGATGAAATTGATCGGTTGAATTCAAAAACTTTTCGTCCCCAGTTCCTGCATCTAGGTAGACGCGCAATGCAGAGCGCTCTTGCACGGAGAGTTTTTGTACTAGGTTTATCGGGCTGTTCGCCGGTCCCGTGGCATCAGTGAAGTAACCACTTTGACTGAACAAAATATGGAAGTGATCCAGATAGCGCAAGCCCAAGTTGAAAGCACCCCAGCCTCCAGAGGACATACCGCCCATAGCCCAAAATTGAGGATCGTCAAAAACTCGATAGCGAGACTTGACTTCTTGGACTAACTCAGAGCCAATTAGGGTAGCCACCTGACCATTAGGACCGTTGAAATACTGAGGATCCCATAAAGAACTCGATCCCCGCTTATCGTTACCGTCAGGGGTAATGACAATTGCTGGAGGAAGTTTGCCGCTTTTGTACAGCTTGTCCAACACTGCTGTGACCGCACCACATGCTTGCCAACCTCCAGCATCTCCGTGGCCACCGTGAAGTAGAAAGATGACCGGATAGTGCAATTGGGGATGCATATTGTAGCCTGGAGGCAAGATCAGACCATAGGAGCGAACCTGGTTCATTGCAATGCTTTTGAAGGTCTTCGTCTCAAACCTCACACTCGCATTTGGAGTTAGGCTTTGGTCAAACTGGCAGGCAGCAGCTTTCCTCTCAACTTTTAGATCAAGATCTTTTTCTGCCTTAAGGTCTGCTAGTGATGGAGAAGTAGTTAGGCGTATTGAGGTGGCAATTGCTTGAGAATCTTGGCTGACAGGTTTCGAGAGATAACTGGACAAAAATTCTAGGCCAGCGATCGCGCATAAAGCAGTCATTACTCCTCCCACAGCAGCTAATACGGACCAACTTCTAGCGGGTGGCTCAAAATCAGAATTCATTCTTATTACCTCATGACTTGCGGTAATTTCGACCTTTAGACCTTATTCTTCCCAGCTTTTTCAGCTCACTAACATTGAGGTTTTTAAAAACTGACACGTAGTTGACCTGTAAAGGAGTTGTTATTGTAGGCACTTCCACCTGTACGATTGCGGACATTACTAAAGCCGTAGCCAAAGTCTGCTTCTACATTGGGTGACAGCTTGGTCGTACAGCGAGTTTGATAAACATTGCCCTGAGTGAAATGTCCTCTAAGTCGCTGGCTTCCCACGTCAGCAGCCAGCCGACAGCTCAAGAACTTAAAAATATCTCCTTCCCAAGCCACTTCACCGTTGTAATCAAGAAAATCTGGTGGGGAAAAATAGCCTTTTTTGTGTTCGAGGTCGCGCTTGTAAGCCCAGGTGAACACGTTAGCCGCCACAGAGAACTGACCAAACTTACGCTCTAGCCTGCTAAAAGACTGTTGCTCATAGTTGCCGTCGCTGTAGTTGCCCAAGCGAAAAGATGAGAACAAGGTGGTGTTGCGGTCAATCTGCCAGTACACATTAGGTCCTAGTCGCCAAGCAGTGATGTGATTTTCTAAAGTTTGAGCATTGAATTTGTAAGGACCTTGTTCTAATACACCTGATATCACCACTCCTGACCGTAGGTTGCCGGATGGAGTCGTTTTCAGGGCAATTGGCAGATCTACTTGGGCGTTGAAATTGGGAACAGTGGGCAGTCGATTGAACAGATCAACTCCCACTGCTGCCTGCACTGTCACCGGATCGAGCTTTCTTTCCCAGCCAATTTGCAGAGGAATGTTCGTCACCGATCTGAACCGACGTTGATCGAATGAATCAAAACCTGTTTTAAACCGGATTTTATCGCCGTTACGCAATCGCAATTGAGCTGTTGGCTCGATGACTCTATTGTGTTGACCGAAGTTATCGCTATCGTCACGAAAGTCTGTTTGCAGGTTCTCTAAAACTGCTATTGGCTTAACAGGTTCTTTAGACGCTGACGGTGAGTCTAATGACGGCAGGGGTGGTGGTAGACGTAAACCAGGATTAAAGTTTTCAGGAGCAGCCTGCAACTTAGCTCCTCCTAACACCCACGCACCTAAACTTACAACAACTAGCAATTGCAGTTGCATCGCAAAGTTTGCGTACAGGTTATGCCGTACAGCAGCCAGCAGGTAGCTAATGCGCATTAGCAAGGAGTTCTTTAATCGCTTTATACTCCGCCGTCAACTCGGACAGTCGAGTTTGACGAGTATCGTCGATCAGCCAATCTAGCGCCGCTGCTTGGACATCAATCGTGGCCCCAGTTTTATCCACGCAGTAACGCCCAAACACCAGCTTGTCAATCAGAGAAACTTCCGGCCCTAGGCGAGAATATTCAAAAACGACACTATTTTTGACTGTTGCCCCACTACAGATGCAGCAGTTGGGACCGATCATCGCCGGACCGACAATTTTGGCTCCATCCTCAATTCGCGTCATTCCACCGATGTAAACTGGGCCTGTAATATCCACCTTGTCCCAGTTCACGGCAACGTTCAAGCCTGTGTAAATGCCAGGGGCGATTTCGTGTCCTGGAATATTCACATTTTTGACTTTGCCCAGCAGCACGTCGCGCACCGCCCGCCAGTAGTCTGGTACTTTACCAATGTCTACCCACTGAAAGTCCATCGTCACTCCGTAAAAAGGAGCATTCATCTCCACCAGCTTGGGGAAAAGTTGACTGCCGATGTCATACTCTTGACCAGAGGGGATGTAGTTCAACACTTCTGGCTCAAAAATGTAGATGCCAGTGTTGATACTGGTGCTGAGTGCTTCTTCTACGGCAGGCTTTTCCTGGAAAGTTTTGATCCGACCTGATTCGTCAGTGACGACGACTCCGTAGCTGGAAACTTCCTCTCGTGGAACAGATTTCATCACAACTGTGGCGATCGCCCCCTGTTCGCGGTGCCACTTCACCGCCGCAGACAAGTCCAAGTCAATGAGGGCATCACCGCACAACACCACAAAAGTGTCGTCAAAAAACGGCCAGAAGTCCTGGATGCGACGCATTCCCCCAGCCGAACCTACCGCCTCCCCAATCAGCGTACCGTCAACAATTTGTCCCTCAAAAGAATAGGCAATTTCCACTCCCAGCCGCTGACCGTCACGAAAATAGCCTTCAATGTCATCAGCCAAGTGACTAACGTTGACCATAATTTGGTCGAACCCATGTTGGCGGAGCAGTTCTACCAAAAACTCCATCACCGGCTTTTGCAGGATAGGAATCATGGGCTTGGGAACGGTGTACGTAATGGGACGAACGCGAGTGCCCTTTCCAGCCGCCAGAATCATAGCTTTCATATGCTCGCTCCAGCAGCGCTTGGGTTAGCTGTATTAACGTGAACTGATAGTGCCTGGATAGAGTTTTTAGTCGTCATATCAGTCTGGTCCAAAACTGAGCCAAGCTTACTCTTCAATGCCTATGCCATAGCACTAGTGAAGATACTGAAATTCTCATTTTTGGTGAATTCTAATCGTGTGGGATAGGATTGCTATACACACATAAACCCATCACAAACTTATCTATTCTTGTTTACCAGTAGGTCGTATCTTAAACTCCCGATGAATAGTCTCTTTCTCACCCGCCTCCACAGCCCAGAACGTCCTGTCATCGTCTTTGATGGCGCAACGGGGACCTCACTTCAAGCCCAAAATTTGACTGCTGAAGACTTTGGTGGTCCGCAGTATGAAGGTTGTAACGAGTATCTGGTATACACCAAGCCGGAGGCAGTCGAAAAAGTCCATCGGGACTTTTTGACAGTCGGGGCTGATGTAATTGAAACTGACACCTTTGGTGCAGCATCCATTGTGCTGGCGGAGTATGACTTGGCAGACCAAGCCTACGGTCTGAACAAGGCCGCAGCAGAGTTAGCAAAACGTGTGGCGTCTGAGTTTTCCACTCCAGACAAACCCCGGTTTGTGGCTGGGTCGATAGGGCCAACGACAAAACTGCCGACGCTGGGGCATATTGACTTTGATGCTATGCAAGCATCCTTTGCAGAACAAGCAGAGGGGCTGTATGACGGCGGAGTTGACCTGTTCATCGTTGAAACCTGCCAAGACGTGCTGCAAATCAAGGCAGCATTAGATGCCCTACAACAGGTGTTTCAGCGCAAGGGAGAACGACGTCCACTGATGGTGTCGGTGACGATGGAAGTCCAGGGGACAATGTTGGTAGGGACAGAAATCGGTGCGGTGCTGACGATTCTGCAACCCTACCCAATTGACATTTTGGGTCTTAATTGTGCCACTGGCCCGGATCGGATGGCTGAACATATCAAGTATCTTTCAGCACATTCGCCTTTCGTAGTTTCCTGTATCCCTAACGCTGGTCTGCCTGAAAATGTCGGTGGTCATGCCCACTACAAATTGACTCCGATGGAATTGCGGCTGGCGTTGATGCACTTTGTGGAAGATTTGGGCGTGCAGGTGGTTGGCGGCTGTTGCGGTACCAGACCTGACCACATCCAACAATTGGCAGAAGCGGCTCAAACCTTAAAGCCAAAAGAGCGCCACCCCAGCTTTGAACCAGCAGCAGCATCAATTTACAGCGCTCAACCCTACGAGCAGGACAACTCGTTCCTAATTGTTGGAGAACGGCTGAATGCTAGTGGTTCGAAGAAGTGCCGTGACTTGCTCAACGCTGATGATTGGGATGGTTTGGTGTCGTTGGCCAAGTCCCAAGTGCGGGAAGGGGCACACATTCTTGACGTCAACGTGGACTACGTAGGGCGTGATGGGGAACGGGATATGCATGAACTTGTGTCTCGCCTCGTCACGAATGTGACGCTGCCGCTGATGCTGGATTCCACGGAATGGGAAAAGATGGAGGCGGGGCTGAAGGTTGCTGGTGGCAAGTGCATCCTTAACTCAACAAATTATGAAGATGGCGAACCGCGTTTTCTAAAGGTGCTGGAACTGGCGAAGCGGTACGGTGCTGGAGTGGTTATCGGTACGATTGATGAAGATGGAATGGCGCGGACGGCGCAAAAGAAGTTCGCGATCGCCCAACGAGCTTATCGCCAAGCTGTAGAGTTTGGCATTCCGCCTGAGGAGATCTTTTTTGATACCCTGGCTCTACCTATTTCTACGGGGATTGAAGAAGACCGAGCGAACGGTAGCGCCACGATCACTGCCAGCCGTCAGATTCGGGAGCAACTGCCTGGTTGTCACGTCATTCTGGGTGTCTCTAATGTCTCCTTTGGACTGAACCCAGCGGCGCGGGTAGCGCTGAACTCGATGTTTTTGCATGAGGCGATGGCAGCAGGCATGGATGCGGCAATCGTCAGCGCTAGTAAGATTCTGCCCTTGGCTAAGATCGATCCCAAACATCAGGAAGTCTGCCGCCAGTTGATTTTTGATCAGCGGCGATTTGAGGGGGATGTCTGCGTTTATGACCCCTTGACAGAGTTAACCACGCTGTTTGAAGGAGCGACGACGAAACGCGATCGCTCTGGAGATGAAAGCTTGCCGGTGGAAGAACGTCTGAAGCGTCACATCATCGACGGTGAGCGGATCGGTCTGGAAGAACAGCTGACGAAAGCTTTGGAGAAGTATCCTCCCTTAGAGATTATCAACGTTTTCCTGCTGGACGGGATGAAAGTTGTGGGAGAACTGTTTGGTTCTGGTCAGATGCAGCTGCCCTTTGTTTTGCAGTCAGCGGAAACAATGAAGGCAGCGGTGGCTCATTTGGAGCCGTTCATGGAAAAGAAAGATGCTGGCAACAATGCCAAAGGTACGGTGGTGATTGCCACGGTGAAGGGGGATGTCCACGATATTGGCAAAAACTTAGTGGATATAATTCTATCCAACAATGGCTATAAGGTAGTCAACCTGGGTATCAAGCAGCCGGTGGACAGCATTATTGATGCCTACGAACAGCATCAGGCTGACTGTATTGCAATGAGTGGCCTGCTGGTGAAGTCTACGGCTTTTATGAAAGAGAACCTGGAGACATTCAACCAGCGGGGAATCAAGGTGCCGGTGATTTTGGGTGGTGCGGCACTGACACCTAAGTTTGTCTACGAAGATTGCCAGAATGCCTATCAAGGTCGGGTGGTTTATGGCAAGGATGCGTTTTCTGACCTGCACTTCATGGATAAGTTGATGCCCGCCAAGGCTGCTAGTCAGTGGGATGATCTCCAGGGGTTTTTGAATGAGCTAGAAAGTGCGGAGTTAGGAGTTCAAAGTTCAAATTCAGACCCAGCACTCGGCACTCAGCACTCCCCCATTAGCACTCCTCCATTAGCACTCAGCACTGACCGTTCCGAGGCGGTGGCGGTGGATATTGAGCGTCCGGTGCCACCGTTTTGGGGGAGTAAGGTGCTGCAAGCGGCTGATCTGCCTTTGGAGGAGATTTTTGGGTATCTGGATTTGCAGGCTCTGATTGCTGGGCAGTGGCAGTTCCGCAAGCCTAAGGAGCAATCGCGGGAGGAGTACGATCAGTTTCTGGCTGAGAAGGTTTACCCGGTTTTGGAGGAGTGGAAGGGGCGGATTTTGGCGGAGGGTTTGTTGCAGCCTCAGGCGGTTTATGGGTATTTTCCTTGTCAGAGTGAGGGGAATTCGCTGTATGTGTATGAGGAGGGGACGAACCGCAGAGAGCGAGTTTCCGGTGTGGCTGTGCCTCCCGGAAAACTCGCGGTGGGCGCAGAGGGCGCGGAGGAAGAGAGGGGAGTTATTGCTACTTTTGAGTTTCCTCGGCAGCGATCGCTTCGGCGGTTGTGTATTGCTGATTTTTATGCGCCTGTGGGATCGGGGGTGGTGGATGTGTTCCCGATGCAGGCGGTGACGGTGGGTGAGGTGGCGACTAAGTTTGCTAAGGGGTTGTTTGAGGAGAATCGATACAAGGATTATCTGTATTTTCACGGTTTGGCAGTGCAGGTAGCGGAGGCGATGTCGGAGTGGGTACACGCTCGGATTCGCCGGGAGTTGGGGTTTGGGGGTGAGGACCCGGATAATGTTCGGGATATTTTGGCTCAGCGGTATCGAGGGTCGCGGTATAGTTTTGGCTACCCGGCTTGTCCGAATATGCAGGATCAGTATAAGTTGTTGGAGCTGTTGGGGAGCGAGCGCATTGGTCTGCACATGGATGAGAGCGAACAGCTGTATCCTGAACAGTCTACGACGGCGATCGTTGCTTATCACCCAGTAGCGAAATACTTCAGTGCCTAAACACACCTGATTTTGAACCTGCATGATGAGTAGTGTGGAAGCTGGAGGGGCGAACCCTCCGGCAACCCGATTATCCTATGCTGCATCATACCGTCAAGCGAAGCAGCCATCCTGTAACTAATATAGATGCCGAACAGTCGAGCATACGAATGCTCAATCAAATTGCAGGAATGGTTTAATGCAGACCAATGCCTAAATTCTGCTCAATAATCTCTCTGCGTTCGAATCCGACGGTGTGTTGAGCTGCTGGCAACTACTAGGGAAGTCCAGTGATACCGTAGTAAACACAAGCACTAGCACCGACAACGTAGACAAACCAAGTGAGGAAGAAACCGATGGCGCGACCAGGTGAGGGTCCATAAGTTCTAATCACACCCCAGGCATGGGCAACCCGTCCTACTGCCAGCGCACTGCCAATTAGCCAAAGCAGCCAAGTTGGTGTGTGCATCAACTCCAAGGTAATCACAAACAGTAGCCCTAGCGGTATATACTCTGTAAAATTTCCATAGGCACGTACTTTACGCTGTAGAACTCCATTATCAATAGTTTTTGTGGCAATGGATTTGTGGGTGTAGTTTTCAACAAAAGCCGCCCAGAGATTAGGATTTTCAAGATGGTCCGGTTGTTCCATCACCTCCATCTCAGATTCTCCATGCCAGATTCGAGTTTTGGTGCGCTCCATCACCACAATGTAAG
>CAXUIV010000081.1:0-11531 GCA_964250875.1 uncultured bacterium | reverse complement strand
ACACAAGTCTGATGAATACCTTGCCTGGAATAAACTTGGCTTAGCGCAGTCTGCCCTTCAGCAGCACCAGCAGGCAGTATCTAGTTTTACCCAGGCAATAGAAATTAACCCTAAAATCTATGTTGCTTGGTATAACAAAGGCAACGCCTTGCAAGAGTTGAGGCATTACGAGAATGCTATTGCAAGCTATGACAGAGCTTTGGAGTGCAGGCATAAGAAACATGAAGGTTGGATTTGGCACAATAAAGGGCTTGCTTTACGGAATTTAGGTCGCCTTGAAGAAGCTGTGGATAGCTATAACTATGCTGTAACCGCTAACCCCAATATTTTTCAGTCATGGACTAATCGAGGCAAAGTTCTCTCTCAGTTAGGTCATTATCAGGAGGCAATAGCCAGTTACGATCGGTCGATAGAAATTAAGGATGACGAGTATCTAACCTGGGCTAATAGAGCTGTGTCACTTGCTGAATTAAGCAACTTTAAAGCAGCACTTGAGAGTCTAAATAGGGCATTAGAGCTAGAACCTGCAAATGATGAACTTTGGAACGGCCGAGGTGTGTTCCTTTACGAACTCGCTCGATACGGTGACGCACTTGAGAGCTTTGAGCAGTCCATAGCTCTTAAATCAGATGAGGACATGACTTGGTTCAACAAAGGAAACGCACTCCTTAAACTAGGACGTTTTGACGAGGCGGTTACCAGTTATGAAAAAGCTTTAGCTCTTAACCCTGATAATTATTCTGCTTGGAGTAATCGAGGATGTGCTTTGGCGGCGCTTAATCGATTGGATGAGGCAATTGCTAGTTATGACCGGGCTTTAACCATCCACCCAGATAATTATGATGCTTGGAACAATCGAGGTGCAGATCTTTACTCTTTAGGGTTGTATAAAGAAGCCCTTCAGAGCTTTGACCGAGCTATTGCGCTTAAAGTTAACGAAGAATTATTTTGGATTAACCGAGGTAATGCGGTAAGAAGATTGGAGCAACTCGAAAATGCATTTGCTAGCTACAGTACGGCTTTGTTAATTAATCCGACCTCCTCACGGGCTCAAGATAAGCGTAGTAGTATTCTTAAAGAAATTGAGCAGAAGTACAAGTCTAAGCCTCTAAATTCCAGTGACGGGAATACTCAGAAGCTACTACCAAGCAGCGATAAAAACCTGCTAGCAGTGTGGGATAACTGGTTTTTAGAAGTAGATCGGCTAGAGCCTGAAGCTGCTAAAACATCAGACAACGAATATGAACAAGCCCTGGTTGAAAAATATAGGAAACAAGGGATAATTCTATGACACTGTGTGATGCTGGTCCCCTTTTGTCCCTAGTTGATAGGAAACAGCCCAAGCATCAGTCATGCCGTGAAGCCGTGAGAAAACTTTCAAGAACACTTATTACAACATGGTCTTGTTTCTCAGAAGCAATGTACCTTGCACATCGCCAAGGTGGGTGGGTTATGCAAAGTCAGCTTTGTAAACTTCTACTTGAGGATTTACTGATAATCTACGAGATTCGTCGAGAGGATTATAGTCGATTACATCAACTGATCGAGAAATATCAAGATTGTCCTATGGATCTCGCAGACGCGACCCTAGTCCTTGCAGCTGAGCGTCTTAGAGTAAACCAGATTCTTACTTTAGACTCAGACTTTTACGTTTACCTCATTGGTGATTCTAAGCCTTTCGATGTTTTTCAATTAGGCTGAAGTAGTTCGTGCAGTTAAAAAAACATCCAGCAGTCTGTCATTCTGGTCGGGCACAGCATGGGCGGTATTGTGATTTCTCAGGCTACAGAGAAATCATATGATCTCCGCGACTCCTCACTTAAGTTTGGCGATCGCCCGTTGCGTACAATGGAGAGGTGCTGGCGAAATGAGTTACAAGTGAGGCGCTCTCTATGTACGCACCAGTTACAGGACCAATGACATTTGAGGAGTTTCTCGAATGGTACCCAGAGGACGGGAGACGCTATGAACTACTTGACGGGGAAGTTGTAGAGATGCGTCCCCTTGGCGAGCATGAGGAGGTCTCTAGTCTAATTACTCGAAAGGTAGACCGAGAAATTGAACGGTTGAATCTGCCGTACTTCATTCCAAAAACTTGCTGTGTGAAGCCTAGAAGCAACGATGATGGCTATATTCCAGACGTAATTATTCTAGATCGTAACCAACTTCGCGCCGATCCAACGTGGAAAAAAGCATCCACGATCGCTAAGGGGCTGTCAGCACGATTAGTGGTTGAGGTCGTCAGTATAAATTGGCAGGATGACTATGCCAAAAAGCTAGAAGACTATGAAGAGATGGGAATTCAAGAATATTGGATCGTTGACTATCTTGCCCTAGGTGGAAGAAGATACATTGGCAATCCAAAACAACAAACCGTCAGCGTCTACATCTTGAATGGTGATGAGTATCAACTCAAACAGTTTCGAGGAGATCAACTGATTGAATCTGCGGTTTTTCGAGAATTGCGGCTGATGGCCAGTCAGATCTTGCAAGCAGGAGAGTAGGGAGGGTCCACGAGAAGCCGCCGTAAACCAGTCTCCCTTCAATTGTCTGAGAGAGGAGGATATTGCTGATGTCATTTGCTTTCGTAGTGAATAACCAGTGCCGTTGGATCACAGGTCACACATTTCAGGCTGGCGGCTATGTGTAACGCTGATATGGCGTCATAAGCGCTGAAGAGGGCGTAGCTGTAGCAACGGCTGGCATCGCCAAAATAAAAAAGGGAGGTTACATCCTCCCTAGTCTCTGCGAAGAGTGCCAAGCACCTGAGAGTTATTATCAGCGCTAGCACTCTCTTATCACATGAAGCGCGGGTCACGGGCTAACCAGGAGAAAAGTCACAAATCGCGTCATGACTTTTGTCATGTATTGGGGGTAGAGCCAGAAGACTGTATATCAGCGTTATAATATCAAGTGTTCGATGGCTAGGACTACGATGATGTCAGAAGAAAACCAAAAGGAGTTCGACAGCTCTTCTTTTATCGTTAGGGATGTTTCCTCCCCCGTCTACCCAATCGCCAGTGTTACTCAGGAGTTCCAGAGTGGTGAGTTGATTCTAGATGCCACAAAGGATGCTTCCTCACTGACAGGTACTCAGAATGGAATGTTCTTTCATGCAAGTCTGGCTCTGTCTGACCGCGATCGAGACACTGTCTTGTCAGCATTGAGTAAACCACCAGAACTAAATGAAACACTAAAGTTAGCTATTAAAAGATTTTGCAATAAGTACGCTAAGTAACGACAACTAATAGCAGTGGTGCAGTGGTTTTTCTCTCCAATAGATAGAAGCTTTAACAGAGGGCCTTTCAACTGTGAAGCTGAGGAATTAAATCATTATTTAAGGCAATACGCTAGACAGAACCACGCCAAGCGTATTGCTTCAACTTTTGTCGCAACTACTGAAGAAGGGAGGGACGTCTGCGGTTACTACTCAATGTGTACTGCTGCATCTAGCTTTGACCTTCTACCAGAAACCTTTAGAAAAAAATTGCCTGGTTACGACCTTCCCGCCGTCCTTATTGCAAGACTGGCTAGGGATTTATCATTTAAGGGGTAGGGGCTTGGAGAAGAACTTCTAATAGATGCTCTTTTGAGAGCGGTTCGCGTAGCGGAGGTAGTAGCAGTTTTCGCTGTTGTCGTTAAGGCTAAGAATGAAAAAGCGGAGCGATTTTATCAGAGATACGGTTTTATTCCCTTGCGGGATTCTACTGACTCACTTTTCCTTCCGATGGAAAACCTATTAAAGGAATTCAGTCGTTTGATATAAGTAGGACTGTCATAAATGAACAGCAAATACACGCTCAATTGAGATTTCGTGTTACTCCTGCTAGAAAAAGTAACTAGTCACCAGAATGAGAAAATGTTATTGAGAACGAGGAGTCACAAAACTCCTGCGACTGCGAGATTTTTTTGTGAAGTAGTTTATTTGTCCTAAGCTTCTTACCTCCGATAAGCACTAAGAATTTGTAGTTCTCTGTCTTAGTGCATACACGTACATAGTTAAATCCGTATGCCAAACATGTTGCGCCTACGCCTTTCCGACCACGAGTTTTACCTGACTTAAAAGAAAAATATGGAGCTAGAAACTGTTCAAATTGTTGCTGATTTAGTCCCACTCCATCATCTGTAACAACTAAACAATTACTTTATATATTGATTGTTATCCAAACTGATGGTTGATAGCTACCCTCATCCTGTTGACTACGTTTTTCAACAGAATCAATTGCGTTTTGAATAGCTTCGCAAAAGGGATCGTACCAACCAACATAAGATTTAAGTATATTTTTGATTTCTCTCTTTAAAGCGTTTACCTGAGCTTCTGTATTAGCATCTAACTTCGCTTTTAATGGGTCAAAAGGGACAAAATTACTCACTGTAAAATCCTTTTCCTCAGTATACATTCCTCATTTACACAGATTCTCATGCTCATAGAGGATATTCATGATTTTTAGAATGCTACAAGTCATGAGCAAAACGAGAACCTCTATTTTGGCTTGTCTCTTGCAGTAAGGTTTCAAAAGTTTGTTAACTGATATTTTATAGCACAGTTCTCTGTTCTGCTGGTGTTGAGGTAGCAAGTGTTTTAAGAGTTGTATAAGGTGGGCAATGCCCACCCTACAAATAAATCTAACCAAAGATACTGCCAAAGAACTCTACTGCTTCCTTCAAAGCCACGATGAAGACATCAATCTCTTCGCGAGTGTTGTAGAAGGATAGACTTGCCCGTGCGGTAGATTGAACGACCAAGTGACGGTGTAACGGTTGGGTGCAGTGATGTCCGGCACGGATGGCAACGCCAGCCTGATCCAAAATGGTGGATAAGTCGTGGGGATGGACATCACCAGCTGTGAAGGAGGCAAGGGCAGCTCTACCTAAACCTGCTACTTTAGGTTTAGGACCGTAGGTGCGAATCTCAGGAATTTGTGCCAGCTGCTCAAACAGATAGCCCGTTAACTCTGCTTCGTAGGTATAGATATTGTTCATCCCCAACTCATTGAGGTAATCAACAGCTGCCCCCAGCGCGATCGCCTCAGCAATTGCCGGAGTGCCCGCTTCAAACTTGTTGGGTAAATCGGCATAGGTGGCATGGTTAAGAAACACATCTGCAATCATCTCACCACCACCCAAAAACGGAGGCATCGACCGCAGTAGATCCAGCTTGCCATAGAGAAAGCCAATTCCAGTAGGAGCGCACATCTTGTGCCCAGAAGCTACCAGCCAGTCACAGTCCATCTGCTGCACGTCAATTGGCATGTGCGGCACACTCTGACAGGCATCAATTAAAACTCTAGCTCCATGCCGATGAGCGATCGCAACGATTTCTTGGACTGGGTTAATACAGCCTAAGGTGTTAGAAACGTGGACCACTGAGACGAGCTTGGTTCGATCTGAGACCAACGTTTTGAACTGTGCCAAGTTGAATTCTTCGGTTTCAGTCAGGTCCACGAACTTCAGCACTGCACCCGTTCTTTGAGCCAGTAATTGCCAAGGAATCAGATTACTGTGATGTTCCATCACTGAGAGAATAATCTCATCTCCGGGCTGTAAATTGCTCGTGCCCCAGCTGTAAGCTACGAGGTTGATTGCCTCAGTGGCATTGCGGGTGTAGACAATTTCTTGCCGTGAAGCTGCGTTGATAAAAGCGGCAACTTTGTCTCGTGCGGCTTCGTAGGCATCCGTGGCTTTGGCGCTGAGAGTATGAACGCCCCGATGGACGTTGGAATTGTAATTCTCGTAATAGTCGCGCAGGGTATTGAGGACTGGCAGGGGTTTTTGGGAGGTGGCAGCGTTGTCTAGGTAGACTAGGGGTTTGCCGTTGACTTCTTGGTGCAGGATGGGGAAGTCGGCACGAACTTTGTCGGCGAGGGTTTTTTCTTGGGTGAAGGTCATCTTTTGATTGGGTGGTGAGGGTTGGAAGAGGGAAGGAAGAAGAGATACGAACCGTTAAGACGCGGAGGACGCATTATGAGTTGGCTGCTGTGGAGAGGGTTTTTTGGAGGGAGGCTACGGGGATTTGGTTGATGATTTCGGCGGCGAAGGCTTTGATTAGAAGGTTGCGGGCGTCGGCTGCGTTTAGTCCACGGCTTTGCAGATAGAAAACTTCGTCGTCGTCTAGTTGGCTGACGGTTGCACCGTGGCTACATTTGACGTTATTTGCTGTAATCTCTAGCTGGGGTTTGGTATCGACTCTGGCTTTGGGAGATAACAGCAGGTTGCGGTTCAACTGTCCGGCATCCGTCAACTGAGCGGCTTGAGGAACAAGGACTTTACCATTAAACACTGCATGAGCGCGGTCAGCCACAATACACTTGTGCAACTGGCGAGTGACACCATAAGGCTTAGAAAGGGCGATCGCACTATGAGTATCTGCAACTTGACTACCGGCAATCATCGTCAGACCATTGAGGATCGTTTCCGTTTGCTCACCCGTCTGAAAAATCTCTAAATTGTGCCGCGACAGCCTTGCCCCCAGAGTAATCGCATGAGAGGCGTAACAGCTACCGCGAGCCTGCACAATCGCACTCTTCCCCACGTGAAACGCCTCCGCACCCTCCCGCTCAACTCTAGTATGACTAACCCGCGCATTCTCCTCTACCCAGATTTCCGTAACCGCATTAGTAAAGTAAACCCCACCATCCTTCTCAGCGTCTGCGCCCACCGCGAGTTTTCCGGGAGGCACCACACCGGAAACTCGCTCTCGGCGGTTCGTATAATCCTCAACCAGCGTCACCTCACTACCAGACTCAGCCACCAACAAACAGCGCGGCTGAGAAATCATCGGCGACTCACCAGTAGCAACAAACAGGAGATGGATCGGCGTCTTCACCACCAAATTCTTCGGTATCCACACCACCGCCACATCCGTCAGCCCAGCCGTACTCAGGGCAGTAAAAACATCCTGCGCCCCTTCCGCTTGAGCCAAATAGTTCCGCACCCGAGAACGATACACCAAAGGCAACCCAGCTAGAGGACTCACCACCACACCATCAGGCAAATCTGCAACAGCCGACAACTCAGGAACATATACCCCATTCACAAACACTAATCGGCTGTTAGCTGCCTCCGGTAGAATTAACCCAGTAATATCCACCTGTAGAGACGTTGCACGCGACTCTACATGAAAATTCACCTGCCGTAGAGCTGACAAATCCGTGAAGCGCCATTCCTCATCCCGTGTCGTGGGGAGAGTATACTGACGCGCCCAGGCATTAGCGCGATCGCGTATCTCTTGCACCCAAGTCACAACTTCCGGGTCAAGCGCTTGGACACTCTGCCTCTGACACTGATTCAACAGTCCAGTCAGATAAGCATCTCGATCCACAAGGGCCGATGTTATCACTCCCTCCGGATCAGAAATTGGACTAGGAGAAATTTGAATACTCACTATACTCCCACCTCAGTCGTCGCCTGTAACACCCAGTCGTAGCCACGGGACTCCAGTTCCAAAGCCAAGTCCTTACCACCAGTGGTGATAATCCGACCCTCTGCCATCACATGAACAAAGTCCGGCACAATGTAATTGAGTAACCGCTGATAGTGCGTAATCAGGATCGTTGCATTCTCCGCACTAGCCAAATGGTCAACCCCATTAGCCACAATCTTGAGCGCGTCAATATCCAGCCCCGAATCAGTCTCATCCAGAATTGCCAGCTTTGGTTCCAGCAGCGCCATCTGCAAAATTTCATTCCGCTTCTTCTCGCCACCAGAAAACCCTTCATTCACACTGCGGCTCAAGAAGGCAGGGTTCATCTTGACAACATCCAGCTTTTCCTGCACCAACTCATCAAAATCAAACGAATCCAACTCTTCCAAACCCTGCTCTTTCCGGCGGGAGTTATAAGCCACGCGCAGAAAATCCAAGTTACTCACACCAGGAATCTCTAACGGGTACTGAAACGCCAGAAACACCCCAGCCCTAGCTCTGGCCTCCGGCTCCAACTCCAGCAGATCCCGTCCCTGAAAACTCACCGCACCACCAGTCACCTTGTACGCTGGGTGCCCCGCCAACACCTTTGAAAAAGTACTCTTCCCAGAACCATTCGGTCCCATAATCGCATGAATTTCACCCGCCTTCACCTCCAGGTTTACCCCCTTCAGAATCGGCGTTCCATCAACCTCCGCCGTCAGCTCACGCACCGACAGCACAACTTCGCTATGCTCGACAATCATTTTGTTCTCTCTCTTCCCATTCTCCGCGCTCTCTGCGCCTCGGCGGTTCGTTTAGGACAGGCAAAACGCCCGTCCCCCAATCCATCTTTAACCAACACTCCCTTCCAACTTCAGGCTCAACAACCGATCTGCTTCTACCGCAAACTCCATCGGCAGTTGGTTGAAGACATCCTTACAGAAGCCACTGATCATCATCGAGATCGCATCCTCTGCCGAAATTCCCCGTTGGGAAAAATAGAACAACTGGTCTTCCCCAATCTTGGAAGTAGACGCTTCATGTTCCACCTTGGCAGTGTTATTCTGCACCTGAATATAGGGAAACGTATTGGCATGCGCACTATCCCCAATCAGCATCGAGTCACACTGAGAATAATTTCGTGCCCCATCAGCCTTCGGGTTCACTTTCACCAAACCTCTGTAGCTATTGCTAGAGCGTCCAGCCGAAATTCCCTTGGAAATAATCGTGCTGCGGGTATTCTTGCCCACATGCACCATCTTGGTACCAGTATCAGCCTGCTGCCTGTGGTTTGTCAGCGCCACTGAGTAAAACTCGCCCACAGAGTTATCCCCCACCAACACACAGCTAGGATACTTCCAGGTAATAGCAGAGCCAGTCTCTACCTGCGTCCAAGAAATCTTAGAGTTGACTCCCTGACACAAACCTCTCTTCGTGACAAAGTTATAGATACCGCCCTTACCGTTTTCATCCCCAGCGTACCAGTTTTGCACAGTGGAGTATTTAATCTCAGCGTTATCTAGAGCCACTAGCTCCACCACGGCAGCGTGCAGCTGGTTGGTGTCGTACATCGGTGCAGTGCAGCCTTCTAGGTAGCTGACAGAACTGCCTTCCTCCGCCACAATCAACGTCCGCTCAAACTGTCCCGTATCTCCGCTATTAATTCGGAAATAGGTGGACAGTTCCATTGGGCATTTGGTGCCTTTAGGAATGTATACAAAAGAACCATCGCTGAACACGGCAGAGTTAAGGGCCGCAAAGTAGTTGTCTGCCACTGGCACCACACTACCCAGGTACTTCTTTACTAGCTCAGGATGTTCCCGCAGGGCCTCAGAGATAGAGCAGAAAATCACCCCGTCTTTGGCTAGTTTCTCCTTAAAAGTAGTGGCAACAGAGACGCTGTCGAAGATAGCATCCACAGCGACGTTGGAAAGGCGCTTCTGCTCTGATAGAGAAATGCCCAGCTTTTCAAAGGTTTCCAAAAGTGCCGGGTCAACTTCTTCCAAACTGTTGAGCTTGGCCTTAGGCTTTTTCGGCGCAGAGTAGTAGATGATGTTCTGATAATCAATGATGGGATATTTGACGCTGGGCCAGATGGGTTCTGCCATCTTCTGCCATTGCCGATAGGCTTTGAGTCGAAACTCCAGCATAAACTCTGGCTCGTCTTTCTTAGCCGAGATCAGGCGGACGACGTCTTCACTGAGACCACGTGGTATTGTGTCTGCCTCAATATCTGTGACAAAGCCGTACTTGTAGGGCTGGTTAACTAAGTTTTGGACAGTGGCAGTCATTAGTAATGTTCTCTCGTGTTCTGGAATAAATCGCTAAAGAGTTAAACTGCTGTTACCATAAGGAATAACTAAAACAACAGTTGTGTTGTTCAATCCATCTTTATTTTACGCTACATTAACAACAGGTATGTTGTCAAAGTCAAATTTTCAGCTGAGTTTGGGATAATGCAGACGACGCAGCAACCCTCCACTAAGCAGGACATTCTGCAACACCTACTAAAGCAGGGTCAAGCAACTGCGCAAGATTTGGCTGTAGAGCTAGACGTTAGTCCACAAGCAATTCGCCGCCACCTAAAGGAACTGGAGGCGGAAGAGTTGGTCTCCTACCAAACAGTACAGGCAGGAATGGGGCGTCCGCAACACCTGTATAGAATTAAGGGCAAGGGACGTGATCGACTGCAACGCACCCTAGGCGATCGCCTCCCAGACAGCTACGGACAGTTTGCCGTTTCCCTTTTGGATACCCTGGCGGAAACAGTAGGGCGCGAACAGGTCAGTTCAATTTTGCGAAAACAGTGGGAACGCAAGGCGTTGGAATACCGCGATCGCCTGGGCACTGGCTCATTGCAGGAACGTGTAGCGCGTTTGGTGGAACTTAGAAGAGCCGAAGGCTTCATGGCAGAGTGGTACGCTTTAGAATCAGACGATATAGGCCAGAATAACGTGCCTCGGTTCATCATGACCGAACACAACTGCGCAATTTCCAACGTTGCTGAGTCATTTCCCAGCGTGTGTGGGCATGAATTAGAGATGTTTGCCACTACGCTGCCAGACTGTACAGTAGAGCGCACTCACTGGATTATCAATGGATCTCAGCGCTGTGGCTATCTCGTGCAAGCGCGGGAAGATCAGATGTCTGGGTGAGGACTTTGCGGTTTTTAATTAAAGGGTATACTCCATGAATGAACCACAGCAACCAGCGGCACAATTTCTAACGCCAGAGGAGTCAGCGAAGGTAGATGCAGCCTTGCTATCTTCTCCCGAAAAGTTTTTAACTAGGTTAACTATTTCGTCCCTGAGGATTCTGAAGCATATCGCTCAAGAGTCTGACGCTGCTATTGAGGAGTTAACACCGCAGCAGATAACTGATTGGTTTGAAAAAGATGGGAAGATACGTCGAGAGCAAGGAATTGAAGCCGCATATTTGAAGTGGTAAGTTATTTAGAACAAACTAAGGCTCACCGTCGGTCGATTTAACCAGCTGACAAATGACGCTGGATGCTTAATACTACGCCTTTGGTGCAATTTTTCACTGCTTGATTAGAATAGCGTACAACCTGGTATCCAAGCTGGCTTAAGCGAGCATCTTGCTCTTGTTCGTATGCTTTCTGCTCAGCTTTGTTGTATGAATTACCGCTGTAAGTCTTGCTATCAACCTCAACTATTAGCTTATGACCAGGAAAAACAAAGCCTGGATAGTAACCGTAAAGGCATTGTTTCTGTAAATGTTCTACGCCAGCTAGTGTTAGTGCCTTGCTCAGGATGCACTCGTTATCGGTAGAGTAGTTCTCACTCAGGACTGGCATTTTAATAATCAATTGTTTAGTTTTGATTTTGGAGCAATATCAGAGTAGCACGTTCTCATTGTTCGAGTCAAACTTACTTGAATCACGGTATAAAGACCATCTAGTATGAAGCTGGAGCAAAAACGCTTAAATGTGTGATTTCGTGAAGTAACTAGGAGCGTTTCTGCGACTCCGCTCAGTTCAGCAGCGTGACATCCTGATTTGTGTTACGTTTAAAGATGAAGATTACATTCGGTTGTGCAGTTTGTTTTTACCTAGATTACAAGCCTCTCCCCGGATCTAACTCTCTACACCCGTTGGTTCTGGAGA
>CAXUIV010000080.1:9547-11594 GCA_964250875.1 uncultured bacterium | reverse complement strand
GGGTAGGCTATCCAGAATCTCCTTTTCCTCCAGATATCTGGTATGACACACTGCCCAAGTTTGTTCTACCCAGCGCCACACCAGCAGAGTATTGCCTGACCTAAAAAGATTCCCCTACTTATAAACCAAGTTGAAAGATCATGAACAAAACTTACCTTCCGCCTCAAGACTCAATCAACCGCGAGTGGTACGTGGTAGACGCTGCTGAACAACGTCTCGGACGGCTAGCTAGCGAAATTGCCATGGTTCTTCGAGGGAAAAATAAACCGGAATATACCCCCCATATGGACACAGGCGGCTTTGTCATTGTTGTCAATGCCGAAAAGGTGAGAGTCACAGGCAAAAAGCGGAATCAGAAGCTCTATCGCCGTCACTCCGGACGACCAGGCGGCATGAAAACTGAAACCTTTGCTGCTCTGCAAGCTCGTTTACCGGAACGAATTGTCGAACAAGCAGTCAAAGGTATGCTGCCAAAAAATAGCTTGGGGCGGCAACTGTTCACCAAGCTGAAAGTTTACGCTGGGGCAGAGCATCCTCACGCAGCGCAAGAACCTCAAGAACTTAAAATTCAGACGATTCCAGGAGAGAAATAATGCAAGCAACAGACACCACAAGCGGTCGCGCTATGTACTTTGGTACTGGTCGGCGTAAGTCATCGGTAGCACGAGTCCGTCTGGTTCCAGGTAATGGTCAATTAACTGTTAACGGTAAGCCAGGAGATTTGTACTTTCAATTCAACGCCAACTATCTCTCAGTGGCCAAAGCACCTTTAGAAACTTTGGGCCTAGAAGGTGAGTATGACATCTTGGTTACAGCCCATGGTGGTGGTTTAACAGGACAGTCAGATTCAATTCGTTTGGGAGTCGCTCGCGCTCTGTGCCAGCTAGACCCAGAAAACCGCCCACCGTTGAAGACGGAAGGCTACCTCACCCGCGACCCACGCGCCAAAGAGCGGAAGAAATACGGTCTGCATAAAGCCCGTAAAGCACCACAGTTCTCTAAGCGCTAATCGATGGATTTTAGTCCTCTCCAGTAGTTTGTCAATCAGTTAATGGATGTAGAGACGTTGCATGCAACGTCTCTACAGAGCTGATGACATACGAGGTGTCTGGAAATGTAGAGCAAACAGCTCAAGCCGTTGAAAGCTAGAATAGATATACAATAGCGAGATTAATAAGCAGAGGAATAACAATGGCTAAAGCTGATATTCATCCTAAATGGTATCCAGAAGCTAAGGTTTATTGCAATGGTGAAGTTGTCATGACCGTTGGCTCTACAAAACCGGAACTGCACGTTGATGTCTGGTCTGGAAACCATCCGTTTTACACTGGCACCCAAAAAATGATCGACACGGAGGGACGAGTTGAGCGCTTCCTCCGTAAATACGGCATGATGGAGTCCGAGGAGCCTCAAGCTGAGGCTGGTGATGTCGAGAAAAAGTAGGGCGGTCATTTGGAGATGTTGGATTTTAGATTTTAGATTGTTAACACCTGAATCTAGAAGACAGAATTTAATACACCTAGACCGCTTAACTAACCCTTCTTGATCTGATCGCTACTATGGCTGAAACCTACCTGCTGGCTAAACTAAAATCTGTCGAACAAACCTTCAACGAGCTGACCCGCCGACTAGCTGACCCAGACATCGCCACCGATCCTACGGAAACGCAACGGGTGGCGATCGCACGGGCTTCTTTGGAAGAAGTCGTCAATACATATGAAACCTGGAAAACTACACAGGACGATTTAGCGGGCACAAGGCAAGTGCTGAAAGAATCGGGGGGCGATCCAGAGCTGCAGCAAATGGCAGCGCTGGAGGTGGAAGAACTGGAGGCCAAGTTAGAGCATCTGGAAACACGCCTGAAAGTCTTGCTCTTACCCCGCGATCCGAACGATGACAAGAATATCATGCTAGAAATTCGGGCAGGCACTGGCGGTGACGAGGCGAGTATCTGGGCTGGGGATTTGGTGCGCATGTACTCGCGCTATGCCGAAACTCACCACTGGAAAGTGAAGCTGATTAGCGAATCGCTAGCTGAAATGGGTGG
>CAXUIV010000080.1:0-9447 GCA_964250875.1 uncultured bacterium | reverse complement strand
GAGAGCAGCAGGATGAGATCACGTCCATGCGGCGATCGCAGGTTGGTACAGGGTCAAGGTCGGAGAAAATCCGCACCTACAATTACAAAGACAACCGCGTCACTGACCACCGGCTAAACCAGAACTACGCGCTTAATCCAGTTCTTGAAGGTGACTTGGAGCCAATAATTCACGCCTGCATCTCGCAAGATCAGCAAGAACGGCTAGCAGAACTAGCTGCTTCTAGTGCTAACAGCTAGTCTTTAGTCTCCACCGATCGCTACGCCAGTATTAAACACTTCAGCCTTCGTTAGGTTGATACCAGACAAATTTGCATCAGCTACGTCAGCGCTTAGTAACTTAGCCTCAGTAAAATTAACGTCGCTGAGGTTGGCGCTGTTCAAGCTAGTATTATCGACAAAAGCTCTGGTTAAATCAGCTCCCTTAAGATTGGCGTGAGTTAGATCAGCACCCTCCAAATTCGCCCCGGTCAAGTTTGCGCCTTGCAAATTAGCATTCCGCAAATCAGCACCAAGTAGGTGAGCATTTTTCAAATTCGCGCCTGCTAAGTTGCAGCCCTGACATGCTCCACTAGACAGCAACCTTTTAAGATGGGCAGGATTTTCAGCCTTAACCGGAGCAGCTAGGGCTATCGTGGTTAGCAAAGCTAGGGTAGCTAAAATCTTGAGTTTCATATTATCCCTCCAAGGGCATCAGAAGCCATTCAGCAGCCTCTACTAACAAGATGGCGGAATTGACCGGCTCTTGCCATCCTGCAATAGAGTGAAGCTTTACACCTCTTTAGATAGGTGTACTCGAAGATACTCGTGCCCTATGGGAAGACAGATTTTAGGCGAGATATTCCTCCCCCATTTCACACAAGTTGATTTTCTTGACAAATGACTATTTAGGGTAGGGGTAAGTGAACAATTCTGTCTTGATACTCATTATCAAACGACCCCTCAGCTATTAAGCTCAACTCGTCAATATTCTGACCAATGCTCAACTTAGGATTCAGGATGAAGATTCCCGGTACGTGACGGTCTCGCTCAATGTGATCAGCCAAGTGTACCGGCATAGAGCGGCGGTTATCCGTTACCAGCACAAAGCCATATTCCTCACACCAGCACAGGATTTCTGGATCTAAAGTCCCTCTAAGAGGCGCGCTTGGCCCCCCTACTACCCACATAACTAGGCTAGAATTCTGCCGGAGAAATTGGATTTGATAGCTGAGATCCACATTCTCATCTAGCAGATACTTGAGGGCCATTTGCTTGCCTCATTGCCTCTCGTTCCGCCCTCAGTCTCCGCAGTCGGGCAGCTGCTGGGGGAGGGTTGAGTTCCTGAGCTTTCCGTTGCTGGTGTCCCCACTCTAGCCAGTCAGCTATATACTTGCTGACGACTTCCCTGTTGTGCAGATAATAAAGAATCGTGGCATAGACCTGCTCTAAGGTAACAGATGGGTAAGATTGAGCAATCTCTTCTGGAGTTCGGCAACGATGGATGAAATCATAGAGTATGGTTTCTATACCAACTCTGGTACCTTTGACCCGAATATCATCGGGAGCTAGGAAATTAAAATAGTCTTCTAGTTGCATCAGTTAATCCTCAAATTTACTAGCGACGGTAAAGAAGCAGCTACCTTCACTCCTTTTAATAGGGTAAACCCGTCATGGTCGCACTCAGCTATGAACATTTTGCTTCTCTGTTAGAAACATTAGATATCCTTTCAGATTCAGAGTTTGCCAAGCAGCTGAAGGAGAGTATTGCTCAAGCTGATCGAGGAGAGACAGTTAGCTGGGAGGAAGCCAAGAATTTTCCGTAGCTAGGAGAAGGCGATCGCCTCACTTCAAAATGCGATCGCCAAATTGAATAGGGAAAGCTTAGATGATCCCTTGCTGGCGTAGCTTATTTACTTCAGCTTTGACGCCATTCAGGCCAGTGTTGCCATAGATAATCAGTAACCGTTCTGCCGAGAAATAACTGAGAACAGGGTTGCGGAATTTATTGTTGTAGTTAGCCGTATCCATTGGGTTGTAGCCAAAATCGGCGGCGATCGCTGTCAGGATTGGGTTTTGGTCGAGGGTGACAGCCGGGATAGTGAGGTTGAAGTCAGCATCCGAGAGGTTATGCAGGGAGTACTCAGCTAATAAGTTTTCTGAACCTAGAGATTCGGTCAGGCTCACCTCTCCAAGCTTACGCAAAGGAGGCAAACGCAGGCGTTTTTGGCTGTCCAAGAAAAGGTAGCCTTGGGCTATGGGATCGATCTGGGCCACAATTGCAGCAGCAGTTAACCAGTTGACCACCTTGTACTCATTACCCAATGTAGGGGCAGAGTGGGCAGAAGCTTGAGTAATCACGAAGTCAGGAGATAGATCTCGCCTCATTGACTCTGCCAAACTGATAATATGGTGTCCACCAGTTCTGGAATCACCCGGCGCACCGTACAGGTCCGTTTTACCATTGCCGCCAATATTTAACTCCAAGAATTCAGTGCCATCAGCATTCCACTGGAAGACTATGGGCTTAGCCCAGTCATGCCAAAGGGGAGCAGCAGTAATGACATCTTGACTGATGAAAATATCTGCTGAATCCTGGGAAGTTTTAGCTGCCGGATTGATGATTGGTAGCCCATCTGAACGACTTTGACCGTAAATCTTGCGGTAGTTGGTGGCAAAACTCAAGTCGCTGATATCGTTAAAAGATTCATGAACAACTAGCCCTCCTGGGTAGGAGTGGTGACTAGAGAAGGCACTTCCAGGTGCGGAGTAAAATCTTTGAGGAAGTTGCGGGCAGCCACTACTCTCTTTTAGCACTGGCGGGAAAACTCCAGCTTGGTATCCGCCCGGAAAAGTAGTCTCGTCAGCCGGATCGAGCAGGCCAGCAGCCTGCAATTGTTGAACAATGACGCTCTTCTTGCTGTCATCTAGCCTAGCTCGATGGGTAACGCAGGTTTTGACGTTGTTAATTGCATCCAGTGTGGCTACTTTAAGACCTCCATCCTGAATTTGCTTGGCTTGCTGCACCAAAAAATTCTGGGATGTTTGCACTAATGGAGACTTTTGCGCTAAATCAATAGCAGTGGCATTACCGGCTCCTGGTATAGTTTGGTCTGCTGCCCATACGGGTGCGGCAAACAACAGTAAGCTTAGGGCGAAAAAACTCGCTAACAGAAAGTGAGGAATCTTCATCATCTTTGGCTCTCTATTTCTCACGGTGCGGGATGCCTCTTGTGGACGACCTTGGGTATCTTAGAAGACCAAGGTTAACCCTGGTATAAGACTTATCTATGGTGAAGTAATCGTAAATGAGAAGGCGAGGGAGTAAGGTAACGAGGGGTAGAGGTGATTGAAGGGGTTAAATTTTGTTACGATTGAGTCGGTCTAAACGGCGATCGCCTGATGCCTAGATTGGTAACTCCACGTGCGTCAGTGTCGAATTCCCCTGCTGCTATTTGTCCTGGAGAACCTTGATGCTGCGACTTGAACATATCTGCAAAATTTACCCCACAGGCGAAGTCCTCAAGGATATCAACTGGGAAGTTAAACCTGGGGATCGCATTGGCTTAGTCGGCGTTAACGGCGCGGGTAAATCCACCCAGCTTAAAATCATTGCTGGGGAAATCGAACCAACTGCCGGAGAAGTGATCCGTCCTAACAGTCTGCACATTGCCTATCTCACCCAAGAATTTGAGGTAGACCCAACCCGCACCGTGAGAGAGGAATTTTGGGCCGTATTCAAAGCAGCTGATGAGGCGCAGCAATCCTTGGTGCAGGTGCAGCGAGATATGGAAACTGCCAATCCAGAAGAACTAGACCGCTTGATCCATAAGCTAGACCGATTGCAGCGGCAGTTTGAAGCCCTGGACGGCTATAGCCTGGAAGCTCAGATTGAAAAGATTTTGCCAGAAATGGGATTTGAGCCAGCAGATGGCGATCGCTTAGTCAGCGCCTTCAGTGGCGGTTGGCAAATGCGCATGAGCTTGGGCAAAATTCTGCTGCAAAAGCCTGACCTATTGCTGTTGGACGAGCCTACCAACCATTTGGATTTAGAGACAATCGAGTGGCTGGAAACCTACCTTAAGGGCCTGATCACCCCCATGGTAATCGTCTCCCACGACCGGGAATTCCTGGACCGCCTCTGCACTCAAATTGTCGAAACAGAGCGCGGTGTCTCTGCTACATACCTGGGCAATTACTCCGCCTACCTACAGCAAAAAGCCGAAGCGCAAGAAGCGCAACTGAGCGCTTACGAACGTCAGCAAAAAGAATTAGGCAAACAACAGGCATTTGTTGATCGCTTCCGGGCCAGTGCCACTCGTAGCACTCAAGCCAAGAGCCGCGAAAAACAGCTAGACAAAATTGAGCGCATTGAAGCACCCACAGGTGGATTGAGAACTTTACACTTCCGCTTTCCACCCGCACCCCGTAGTGGTCGTGAAGTGGCGATCATCAAAGATTTGGTGCATACCTACGGCGAGAAAATCCTGTTTTTGGGAGCGAACTTACTGATTGAGCGGGGCGATCGCATTGCCTTCCTTGGTCCCAACGGCGCTGGTAAATCCACGCTGCTGCGCCTAATTATGGGCATGGAGCTGCCCACAGAAGGGACAGTTACGCTGGGCAACCATAACGTCATCCCTGGCTACTTTGAGCAGAATCAGGCGGAAGTGTTGGAATTGACCAAAACGGTGATGGAAACTATCCACGACGAAGTCCCTGACTGGAAAAACGAGGAAGTCCGCACGCTGCTAGGCAGGTTTCTGTTTGCCGGTGATACAGTGTTTAAAAGAGTTGAAGCCCTAAGCGGTGGTGAAAAAGCCCGTCTTGCCTTGGCAAAAATGCTCCTACGCCCAGCTAATCTGCTGATCCTAGATGAGCCTACCAACCATTTAGATATCCCTGCCAAAGAAATGCTGGAGGAATCAATTCAGCATTACGACGGCACAGTGATAGTGGTCTCGCATGATCGCTATTTCATCTCTCAGGTTGCTAACAAAATCGTGGAAGTCCGTGACGGGGATTTCCGTGTTTATCAGGGTAATTATCACTACTATCTCGATAAAATTGCGGAGGAGAAAGAACAGGCTAAATTAGAGGCGATCGCTATGGAGAAAGCTGCTAAGAAAGCTGCCAAGGCCACTAAAACCGCAGCTAAACGCAAATGAGATGAAAAAACTCATCCTTTATCTGCTTTTTAAAAAGTAGCCAAACTACCAGGAATATTCCGATAAAGCTTGAAGAATAGGAGAAGATTTTCTTGCAGCTGTAAATGCCAATGGTATGATTGCGGATAATTACAGATATTGAAGGGCTATTTACTTATGACCCAAGCACCTGTTGTTCCCGTGGTGCTAGTCATTCTAGACGGTTGGGGTTACAGCGAAGATGTAGGCGGAAACGCTATTGCCGCTGCTAACACCCCAGTTATGGACAGCCTGTGGGCTGCTTATCCTAGAACACTGATCCAAACTTCCGGAAAAGCTGTGGGGTTGCCAGAAGGTCAAATGGGCAACTCCGAGGTGGGACACCTGAACATCGGTGCCGGTCGAGTGGTACCGCAGGAATTAGTCCGCATCTCAGATGCGGTTGAGGATGGTTCCATACAGGAGAACTCGGCACTTGTAAAGGTTTGCCAACAGGTCCGCAGCCAGAATAGCAAACTTCATTTGCTTGGTCTTTGCTCAGAAGGAGGTGTTCACTCCCATCTCAGCCATCTATTTGGACTGCTGGAATTAGCCAAGGCCCAAGGCATCTCCCAGGTTTGTATCCACGCCATCACAGATGGTCGAGACACTAGCCCTAAAGAAGGTGCAAAAGCCGTTCAGCAGATTCAAGATTACATCGACAGAATTGGCGTTGGGCGGATAGTTACCCTCAGCGGTCGTTACTATGCAATGGACAGAGACCGGCGCTGGGATCGAGTCAAACGCGCTTATGATGTGATGACGCAAGATGGGCCGGGATCAGATCTATCTGCCTTTGAAACCCTACAGGCTTGCTACGCAGAGGGCGTGACAGATGAGTTCGTCATCCCGACTCGGCTTGCTCCTGGAGCAATAGAATCGGGGGATGGAGTCATATTTTTCAACTTCCGTCCTGATCGAGCTAGACAGTTGACCCAGGCTTTAGTAAACACCAAATTTGAGGGTTTTGAACGACAGCAGGTTCGTCCTCTGTCTGTTGTAACGTTCACGCAGTACGAACCAGATTTGCCTGTCTCCGTCGCTTTTGAGCCACAAAACTTAAGCAACATCTTGGGAGAAGTCATCGCCCAACATGGTCTGAAGCAGTTCCGTACTGCTGAGACGGAGAAATACGCCCACGTCACGTACTTCTTTAACGGTGGTTTGGAAGAACCTTTTGAGGGAGAAGACAGGGAATTGGTAATGAGTCCTATGGTGGCAACTTACGATCAGGCACCGTCGATGTCAGCTGAATCGGTAACCGATGTGTTGACAGCAGCCATTGCCAAACGTATCTACTCTCTGGTGGTCATTAATTACGCCAATCCAGACATGGTAGGGCATACAGGCCAGATTCCAGCTACAGTTCAGGCAATTGAGACGGTTGATCGGTGTTTGGGACGACTCCTTGAGAGTATCAGCCGAGTTGGGGGGACGGCGATCGTCACCGCCGATCACGGTAACGCCGAACATATGCGAGATGAACAGGGCAATCCCTGGACGGCTCATACTACAAATCCAGTCCCCCTGATTGTGGTTGAAGGAGAAGGAGCTAAAATACCTGGATACGGTACAGATATCCATCTCAGAGACGATGGTCGTCTCTGCGACATTGCTCCCACAATCCTGGAGATTTTACAACTGCCTCAACCGTCGGAAATGAACGGTCGATCTCTGGTTAAGCCAGCCGAATATCAAATTCAACCAACTCGCACGCCTGTACGAGCTGTTCTGTAAAATTTTCCTGCTAATGATTGACAATTTCACCAGATTAATAACATGACAATTCATGACGTTTTACAAGGAATTTGGGTGTTCTCTGCTGTAGGCTTGATTGTTCTGGTATTGCTGCACAGCCCTAAAGGAGATGGAATTGGAGCTATCGGAGGACAAGCCCAACTGTTTAGCAGCACCAAGAGCGCAGAAACCACTTTGAACCGAGTTACTTGGACGCTTACAGTCCTGTTCCTAGGTTTAACGGTTGTTCTGAGCGCTAACTGGTTGGGCCGGTAGTGGATGGGGTGAGGGAGCGAAGATAATTTTGTTGGCTTTCTACTGCTCCCTGCAAATAAAGAATACAGGACATCAAATGCGCATCAGCCTGATAGCATTGGCGCTTGCTGCTTGTCTCCTGGTCATTGTTCAGCCAGGTAGAAGTATGGAACTGTACGGGCAAACAATAGGCAGGCAAACAACAGAGGGAATGGAGGCTTCTTCTCATTCCCTCGTCTTTTTATCCCATCCTCTACCTCCCACGCTAACCCAGTGGCACGACACCACCGATAGTGGTGACTACTTCTCTCAAGTGAAGCCAACGAAAGTAGGGTACTTGGTTTGGTCGCAGTTTCCTATCAAGGTCTATGTAGAACGACCCACAGTAGAAAGTCAAACTCAAAAGTGGGTAGATGCTGTACTACAGGCAGTGCGGGAGTGGAGCGTCTATCTACCCCTAGTTGTAGTAGAACAGCAAGAAACCGCTGATATTACGATCTGGCGATCGCTGCCGCCGCTGAGAATCTCCCCTAATGGCAGCCTCCCGCGTGTGCGTGCTGCCGAAACCCGTTACCATCTGTACATCGAACACTCCTCAACGACTCAAGACGTTTTGTCTCATCGCTGCACGATTTGGCTAAGTCCTAACCAGGCAGCACTGTACACTCAAGCCACAGCCCGCCATGAGATAGGTCACGCGCTAGGAATCTGGGGACATAGTCCAGTACCAACAGACGCCCTATACTTTTCCCAAGTCCGCAATCCGCCACTCATTTCTCCCAGAGACCTCAACACTCTCAAGCGAATTTACGAACAGCCAACAGACTTAGGCTGGTCACTCCCTAGCACTCCACCCCAACCCGCCGCTGCTGTAAAACCTGGGTATAGAGTTTCTCTAGCTGAGTGATATTAAGGCTGAGTGTGTAGCGCTCCAGCACACGTTGACGGGCTTTCTGTCCTAGCAGTGTTGTCAACTCAGGCTGGTCTTGGAACAGGGGCAGCAATGTTCGTAATTGCGACTCCACCCGGCGACTATTGAGAAGGATACCAGCTCCCCCTTCTAATACTTCTCCATCTGCACCAACATCTGTTGCTAGACAGGCAAGACCACAAGCCATTGCTTCTAACAGAGACAGTGACAAACCCTCCACGACAGAAGGCAGAACAAACACATCGGCTCCCCGCAAAATCTCAATGCGTCGGTTATCGTCGGCAACAAATCCTAACCAGACAATACCGCAGTCGGGACCGTAGAACGGCTCTAAGGACGGCGTCAGAGGTCCATCTCCCACAATGAGCAACTTACTGTCTGGCCTCATCTTCAACTGCTTCCACGCCCTCAAGAGCGCTTCTACGTTCTTTTCTATGGCCAGCCGACCCTGGTAGACAAACAGACGCTGGGCCTTGAATTCTGCTTTCAGATTGGAAGGGCCAGGAGAGTATTTTTGCACGTCAACCCCGTTGGGAATCACCGCCACCTTGTCTGCGGCTACACCTAGTCGAGTGAATAGCTCTTGCTGTACGCGAGAGAACACAATCACCCGATCGTAGTTAGCCAAAAAAGGAGCGTAAAGCTGATATGCCAGGAGCTGAGTTCCCGATACCAGTTTTCTGCCTTTAGCAGCGAATGGGGTATGAAAAGTCGCAATCAGCGGCAAGTTCAGTTCAGCACAAATTTCTGGTAGGAGGAAGTCAAGTGGTGACAGCGTTAGGGAGGCATGCACTACATCCGGTTTCAACTTCCGCAACGACTGCGTCAGGATCTTACTCGCCTTTAGTGAGGGAATCGTGTAAACCTGAGATTTGTACAAAAAGGGTAGAGAGACCTCTAGACATTCCGGCCAGTTGTGCAGGTTAGACTCTTCCTGTGCGAAGTGGAGGAAACTGACCTGATGTCCTCGGTCCAATAAGGCATTATTAACTTCCCTACTGTAAGTGACATTGCCACAAAAGGGTGTTTTTTTTCCAATCCAGGCAATATGCATTCTATATGAGCTTTAAGTTTTAAGTTTTGAGTTCTGAAGTTAGGAGTGATTAATTCAAAATTCGTAATTCAAAACTCATAACTTTTCTGGTTCTGTACGGCAAATATACCAGGTTAAGAGACCTCCTGCGATCGCGACTACAGCTAAACCGGAAAATACTGCCTGCAAGCCAACGAAAGCTTCTGCCACGCCTGCTAGCGATAGGGGCAAACTCAGGGCAATGTTAATGACATTATTTTGCAGGCCAAAGACTTTGCCGCGCATTTCTGGAGGGGTCTCTTTCTGAATCGTGGTCTGCATCGGAAT